>NZ_JBJPHS010000056.1:0-44690 GCF_052939495.1 Phormidesmis sp. 146-12
TGGACACTGGCACTATTTTACTGGCTACACCTTCCTATTTCCAATAAAGTCTAGTATCTAGAGCCTTCAGTCTCCAGTCTTTAGTCTTTAGTCTTCAGTCTTTGGTCTCCAGTCCTGAGTCCTGTCCAGCCAGTAATGCTTTGTAAGTAAATGCCGCCAACGGTTAGCAGAAAGAGGAGATAGGCGATCGCTTCCCCCAGATACAAGCGATCGACATAGCCAAACAGCGTGTGCAAGATGATGCCGGGAAACTGGCGATCGGGCAAAATTTCGTGCAAATTCCAAACGGGCGATCCGAGAAAGCAGGAAGCGTTTTGGGCCAATCCAGACGGGCAAACAGAAGCAAACTGTGGCTCTTGAGCCAGCCTTCCCAACGCTTTGTCGAAATGAGCCAGGGCTGAAATGACCAACCCGCCAACGATCAGCAGCAAAAACACCCCCATGATCTGAAAGAACAGACGCAGGTTGATTCTCACGCCCCATTTGAAGAGTAGAACGCCGATCGCCGCCGCTGTCACCAATCCCGCGATCGCGCCTCCGACGGGAACCCACCCCTGCTGAAATTTGGCAGCAATAAAGACAACGGTTTCAAACCCTTCTCGCAAAACGGCAAAAAAGATCAGACCAAAAACGCCCCAACCTGCGCCAACATCTTCTTTGAGCGCCTGTCCAATCTGAGTTTCTACACCGGATTTGAGAGATTTTGCCTGCTGAGTCATCCAGATGAGCATCCAACTGAGGAGTGCGATCGCCACTACACCCAACACCCCTTCAATCAACGGTTTGAGAACGGGGGCATAAGGGCGATCGGACACTTGCAGCGCTTGAATCGTCCAGTTAAATAGAATGCCAACCAGGACGCTGGCCCCGATTCCTCCAGCGACACCGCCATACACCCAGGCATTGAGTCGAGACTGACCCGCTTTATTCAAATAAGCCAGCACAATTCCTACGACAAGGGCTGCCTCGACTCCTTCACGCAGCGTAATCACAAAGGTCGGAATCGCCGCACTAAAATCGACAGACATAACTGATCTGCGCCAAGAAGGTAACTCTTCTAAGCTAACAGCGAACGATCATTCTGAGCGGCAATAGACCAGTATGCGTCGCAACCGAGATCTCTTGCCCATCCGCTCCAGCAGATAATTCCTTGGGGTTTGCATCAACCAATTTTCTGAGGCTGTCGCCAATTCTCAGTTTGTAGACCAGGAACTCGATCGAATTCTCGCTGGTTTGCTGTGACCATGAGAAGGGTCTGTTGAAGTGCAGTAGCCGCAATTAAGACATCGTAGGCACTGATCGGCTGTCCTTGAGATTTGAGAGCAGCCCGGATCTGAGCCGCTTGTTCAGCTTCTACAATGCTGAAAGAGAGAATTGTCACAGAAGCCAGAAAACTGGCGATCGTCGCTTCGATTTTTTGGGCGCGTTGTGGATTGAGTGCCAAGCCGTAGCGTAACTCCATGACCGTGATTGCAGAAACGGCAATATCAACGGGTGGGGTTTGCTTGAGCCTGGCTTTAGTACCAGTTTCGCCCTTGATGAAGTCGCTGATAACGCAAGTATCGAGCAGATAACGCATCAGAATAGCTCCGGTTCATGGGGTGAAAGGAGTTCGTCACGGTAGGACTCAAGTGCAGGGAAGTCAGGAATTCCTTCGTAGGACAAGATAGCCTCTGACCATTGAGAAGTGGAAACAGGGGGCGTTTCAATCATCCGACGCAAGGCTTGCAGAATTAAGGTCTGAAGTGGAATGTCAGATTGCGCCGCTTGACGGATCAGGTCTTGTTCCAGATCTGGCGGCAGGTCGATCGTGATCTGCATAAGTTATTTCCCTTAATCTATGCTTTGCTGAATCGTTCCTTTACGACTTCGTAAATCTGACGTAATACCTCAATGGGAACCCCAGCAGGAGTGTTCAAAAGTTCTTTATCAAGACTATCCAGGAATAGATAGAGATGATAGCGTCCCTTAACCAATTAACGTCGCTCAAACCATTGGCGCAAACGAATTTTGTAGGACACATAGAGCGGCAGTTGATAATGCTCAACCATTAGCCACGCGACAAACAAAAAGTGCGTGACAAAAGTCAGCCCCACCCAAAAAGCCGGAAACCAGGAGCGATCGCTCCCCTCCAACGGGGTAAAAATGTAAGCCGGAATTCCCACCAGCACCGGGGGCAAAATCACTAGCGCCACACCTACCAGCCAGATCACCACGGTCAGATCGACATCGGGCTGATTTGCAGCTTGCCAGTTGCGACCATTCCAGCGCCAACTCATCGGCTGAGAGCTATCTTCGACGTGAATGGACTGCTCTCGCAAATTGGCCGTAAAGATGTGGCGACAAAAATTGCAGGCAAAGGCATCCATCAGCGTCAACGCCTCAATCTGCCCATGACGACACACCGGACAGATATAAGACTCCTGGTAGTTGAGCGATCGCCGTTCTGGGTTTGCTCTAGACATTTGCTTGGAGTGAGTCGATCGCGGGGAAGGCTCCATCATGCCAGGAAGCTCCGTTTTGAGGGATGAGGGATGAGGGATGAAAGGAATTTGGGATGAATTGGGGATTTGTCTTAGAAGATGTCTTCTGGAGATCGATAGGAAGTCAGTTTGCAGCTATTGATTCCTATAGAGCGCTGGCGACACGGGTGCTGCCGATCGATTTGGTCACCTCAACACCGTTTTGTTGAAGCACGATCGTTGGCTCTCCGTTCTTACTCATGATAATGCGTTTCAATAAGACGCTGCCATTGGCTAGATATTCACCGGGCTGAACGTAACGTGCGGTCGATTCGGTTGGAGATTGAATGATCGCCGTTACTTTGCCCCCAACTTGAATCACACCCGTAATCTCGATCGCATCCGCCAAACTGGTGCGCGAGACAGGCGGAAGGACAGGCACATTAGCGAGCGGCGGGGCCGAGTTGACCGCAACAGGCGGAAGGGCAGGCAAAGAACTGGGCGGAAGAGGCGTTAGGGCAATCTGGGGCGCTTGAGTAGCGGGCTTGACAGTGGGCCGTTGGACTTGAGAAGAAACGGATCGCGTTGCCGCAGGTTGATTTTTGACCGCTCCCATCTTGATTTCGGGGGGGAGTACAGCGGCAAAGGGATCACGCCGATTAGCAGTTGAGAGTCGAGAAAGTCGAGTCTGGGCGCTGGTTGATTGAATCATTCCCTTGACGGCGATCGTCGGCATCGGTGCATTCGCACTGACGGTCGGCTTGGGAAAATTTTTGGGAGCCTGAGTCACAGGGACGGCATCGGGTGATTTTTGGATCTGCGCTCGATCTTGCTTGCCACAGCTTCCTAGGGCGATCGCAACTCCCAAGCCAGCCAGCCACAGCATCTTATCCATCAGAAACTCCCCAACATAGATTTCACAATCCTATCAGGATACCGCCAATCCCGCAGAGTGAACGCTTTTATCGTTTGACAAATCGCTGCCAGTATGCGACCCAATCCTGAGCTTAAACAAAGCAGTTCACCGTCCTATGCTTCTCGCCCACCGTCCTATGCTTCTCGCCCACCGTCCTATGCTTCTCGCCCACCGTCCAATGTCTCCTCCCCTTCCCCACCGTAAAATCAGGACATGACACAGAAACCAATGCTCAAAAATCTTGTGCTGGTCGGTGGAGGACATAGCCACGCGATCGCCCTCCGACTGTTTGGTTTGAATCCGTTGCCTGGGGTGCGTTTGACCTTGATCAGCGAAGCCTCTGACACACCTTATTCAGGAATGCTACCGGGACAAATTGCAGGATTTTATACGCATGAGGACTGTCACATTGATTTGCGATCGCTCACTCAGTTTGCTCAAGCAGAATTTTTAATCGATCAAGCCGTTGGATTGGATTTAGAAAATCAGCAAGTGTTGTGTAAAAACCAGGCTCCCGTCGCTTTTGATTGGGTGTCGATCGATGTTGGCAGTACGCCCAAATTGCCCGCGATCATTGAATCAGCACAGTGCATTCCCGCTAAACCTGTGCAGAAATTGTTGGACTGGTGGGAGCAATTTTGTCAGTCGTCTGTCTCAGCTCAAACGATCGGCATCGTGGGCGGCGGAACGGGTGGAGTCGAGTTAGCGCTGAATATGCAGCATCGGTTGTTGGAACTGCGATCGCAGGTGACGGTGCATCTCTTTCATCGCGCTTCAGAATTAATGCCCAAACATAGTCCCTGGGTGCGACGTTTTTTTGAGAAACTGCTAAATCAGCGAGGCATTCAGCTTCATCTGTCAGAAACGGTGCGAGAAGTGCGTCAGGGGACGGTGATGTGTGAATCGGGGTTGGCGATCGTCTGTGATGCAACGGTTTGGGTGACAGAAGCTTCGGCTCCAGACTGGCTAGGCAAAGCTGGACTGGCTGTGGATCAAAACGGATTTATTTTGGTCAACGATGCGCTACAGTCCGTCTCTCATCCCCAGGTGTTTGCGGCGGGTGACGTTGCAGCGATGGTCAATTCTCCTCGTCCCAAGGCGGGTGTGTTTGCCGTCCGTCAAGGAAAGCCACTGTTTAACAATCTGTGCCGTGTGATTCGACAACAGCCGTTAGGGTCTTATCATCCTCAAAGGCAGTATCTCAGCTTAATCGGAACGGGTGATCGTTCTGCGGTGGCTTCTTATGGAACGTTTGGCTGGCGATCGTCGCTTCTCTGGTTGCTCAAAGACCGCATCGATCGGGCTTTTATGAATCAGTTTCATCGATTGGAGTAAGGCGAATTCGATCGAGTTTTTTCGCTGCGGTATTTAGGTTTTCTGCCTTCCAACTCCTCACTTTGAGGAACTTTGGAACGTTATTTTGAAACTTGATACGAACACCAATCACTCCAACTGCCTGCATAGAGTTTTGCGTCGATGCCTGCTAGTTCTAAAGACAGCAAATTGACACACGCCGTCACGCCTGATCCGCAGTAAACCAAAATTTCTGAAGCCGATCGTACGTCTGCCCAGCGATCGGGTTGCTCAATCAAAAATCCGTCTGCGTTGGTCACATCTTGCCACGGATAGTTGACAGCTCCGGGGATGTGGCCCGCGATCGGGTCGATGGGTTCTCGTTCTCCTCGATAGCGCTCTACCTCACGCGAATCAACCAGTGCCACCGAGTCTTTTTTGGCTTGGACAGCGGCAATGTCTACAACCCAATCGCTCTGAGGCTGAGGAATAAAGCTTCCAGAGCGACGATCGGGCTGCCTTGTCGTCGTTAAATTTCCGGCTGCCTGCCATGCTCTGAATCCGCCATTAAGAACCGAGACGCGATCGTGTCCCAGATAGCGCAACAGCCACCAAAGTCGAGCCGAAAAAGCAAACCGAGAATCGTCATAAGCCACCACCTGAGTCAAATTGGTGACTCCCATCTCTGACAATTTCGCCCCCAACGCTACCACATCTGGCAAAGGGTGCCGTCCGCCATGCCGACCTACCGGACTCGACAAGTCTCGATTCAAATCCAAATAATACGCCCCTGGAATGTGCCCCTGCTCATACTGCTGCCGTCCCAAATCTGGCTCCATGAGCGAAAATCGACAATCAACGATCGTCACTTCTTCAAGATGTTCGCGCAACCAATCGACTGAGACGACAGGAATCATAGGTTAGGGATGGTGTGAATTCCTGGTGAGCATCTTAACAGTCTAAAGTCCTCCAGGTCTGAGGGGTTGGAAGATAGAAGATTTGACCAATACCAAATTGATCTTTGAGAGCTACAGATCTTGGAGGGCAACCTAAATCTCCCACGAGTGGCGGACTTCAAGCCAAAAAAGTATCGGATTCTCAAAGTTTTCCAAAATGGGAGATTTAGGGGGCACAGGATCCGTAGCATTAACAAATTGATTTGACCAACACAGCGAAAAAGCCAGATTGAATTCGCGTTAATTTGAAACTAAGGAACGCGAGTTTATTAACCTGAAATTCTCTAAATATGCTTGGTTAGTTGATTTTGGCTTCGTTTCAATGGGTTATAGCCCCCTAAATCCCCCAAATTTGGGGGACTTTGAAGCTCGAACCCGTTTTGAATTCCAGAATTTTTTTGATCTCAAAGTCCCCCAGAATGGGGGATTTAGGGGGCGAAGTCGCTTGGCAATAAATGATCTTATTTAATTCGCGATTCTTAAGAATTCAATCTTACCGCATCTCCTTTTACTTCCCGTTCATCCCTCCTCCCTCCCCCATGCCCTTCACTCCTCAACCGACTGGTGATGGTTCGTTTACGTTTTTCTCAACTGAATATGGAGAGGCGTTTCATAGCAAGTTTGGGGCGCGGCAAGAAGCAGAATTGAAGTTTGTCGAGCCGACTTTGTTGAGGCAGAAAGCCAGTCGCTTTGAGTTATCCGCAAGGGGCCGCGCCTCGCTCAACCTGTTGGATATTTGCTATGGATTGGGCTACAATACAGCGGCCGCGCTAGAAGCAATTTGGCAAGTAAATCCTGACTGTCGGGTGCGAGTGGTGGCGTTGGAGATCGATGCAACGGTGCCTCAAGAGGCGTGCTGCTTTGCAGAGACCGCAAGGGTCGCTCATCAGCTTCTCACTCCCTGGCATCCAGAAATTCAAACTTTGCTCACAACGCTGGCAAAATCTGGCAAAGTCAAAACCGATCGCCTCGATGCTCAACTAGTACTGGGGGATGCTCGTCAAACGCTACCTTTGGAGTCAGAGCCGTTTGATGCCATTTTTCTTGACCCCTTTTCGCCGCCCCATTGCCCTCAACTCTGGTCGATCGAGTTTCTCAGTCAGGTAGCTCGGCTGCTCAAATCAGAGGGTCGGTTGGCAACTTATTCTTGTGCGGCGGCGGTGCGAACTGCTTTGATGGCGACGGGTTTGCGGGTTGGGGCGACTGATCCTGTGGGACGACGATCGCCCGGTACGATCGCCAGTTGGGAGGCTGCTGACCTGCCACAACTCTCGCCCCAGGAGTTAGAACATTTACAGACTCGTGCCGCAGTTCCTTATCGAGATTTTACGCTCAAAGATTCGCCCGCAGTGATTTTGAAACGTCGTGAAATCGAGCAAGCCTCGTCTGGTTTAGAACCCACTTCTCATTGGAAAAAGCGCTGGCAAGGCCGAGAAAGTTAACTATTTTTGTTAGCATTATCCACAGATCAAGGGGCCTAATTTAGATAAACTAGACCCCTTAAAGCAGTTAGGAATGATTGGTTGTAGCTGGTTCAATCAGTCATAAATAGTGTGAACTTTTCATTCGCCAGCATTGCTTTTTTGACACCGCTTTCAGCCAATTCAGGCTGTAGTTTTAGCCGGGTTATATTTGTCTCAAACGAAGTGGATCGAGACAACCCAAAGCTAATGTTTTAGAGGTCAGTGCTACTCAAACCACGCTGTACGACTAGATTCGAGCGGGAGGCACAGGCTCAAATCTAACAGTTGGGAGAAGTGGTTTAACTTCTTTGTGCCTGGTTTTAAACTAGCATTCTCTGCTGGTCGATCGCGCCTTCATTTACCAAAATTCACATCAGTTGATCACGAGAAATATCAGCCCTAAAAACGCCATTTCACTCCAGCTTTTATCGCATCAAGGCACTCCAGGTTGCCCCTCCGACAACGCCATCTGCTTCTAACCCAAACCTGGACTGAGCCGCTTTGACGGCTGACTGAGTTTCTGCGCCAAAGACTCCATCGGCCGCTCCGCTCAATAGCCCGATCGCTTTGAGTCGCTCCTGTAATCTGGTGACCGCTGCTCCCTGGCTGCCGATTCTCAAAATCGGGAAGTCGATCGTCGTCGGGGGATCTTCTTGTCGAGCGGGTTGGGGAGAAGTGGGGGCAGGAGAGGGTTTAGGAGCAGACGCAGACACAGGACGAGCAGGAAAGGGCGTGGAGGCGGGCAGATCGCTCACATTTGGCGGAAATAGCCGATCCCAGGTAGCGGTGCCCACAATGCCATCTTTGGTTAGTCCGGCAGCCTGCTGAAATCTCGAAACAGCCGTTACGGTCGTGTCTCCATAGAAGCCGTCTACTGATCCATCGTAGTAGCCTAATAATTTAAGCGCGGCTTGCAGTTCGGTCACTTCTGCACCTCGACTGCCCGATCGCAGCAAAGGACGCAAGATGCTAAAGGAGGCGGGTTGTCCACTGTCTTGACTTTGGCTTAGAGCAACTGGCGCAAAACAAACCACCCAAAGCAAGCTGAGTGTACCGTAGTGACAGAGCGATCGCTGGCAGGTGACTCGAAGCGATCGCTGGAAACGTCTTAGGGTTGTGGCTCTGGTGCGGCTTCCGTTCATCGGACTTGACCTCAGTAAGTTGATCATCCGTCGTGGTAGATAAACTGAACCTGTAGCATGGTTGAGACCCCAAATGTGGAGGTTGATTAGCGAAAGGTTGCACTTATCCTACTATATACAACGATCGCACCACCTCAAATCGATCCTACTGAGTGTATCCTAACCTGGCAAGCGCGATCGATCTTCACGTCACATTTATTACCCTCAAAAGGGATGGGCGAACCGATGCAGTATGGGCTGTTAACTCGATTTCAGGCGACCCTGGTGGGAGCCATTTTGGGAGAAGCGTGGGCAATGGGGACGATCGTCGGTCAACTGACCACTCAGCCTTTTCCGATGCAAAGTCTGACGCATCATTATCTAGAACAGTTGCTTCGTCACAAGTTTAATCTGGAGGCGTTTGATCAGCCTTTATCAGGGACAGACGTGACCGCAAAGATGGCGATTGCCCTGCTGCCTGTGGGATTATTCTTTCATGAAGACCCCTTAAGGCTTTGGCAAAACCTGGAGCGAGCGATCGCCAGCGTTGAGAATCCCAAAATCGACCCGCGCGGCGTGTTTGTGGTGGAATGTGCGATCGCCGAAATCTTGCAGGAAAGACTCGACCCCTTGACGCTGATTCCTCAACTTTTGGTGACCCTGGAAACCCTTGACAAGTCCAAATCGCCGCTAGTTGAGCAACTTCAGCAGGTGCAAACCTTACTGACGCAGCCCGCAGGACTTGATGCGGCCCTCAAACTGGGACGATCGAAGGGGGCGATCGCGCTGGCGCTCTACTGTTTTCTCAGTACTCCAGAAGATTTTCGGCTCTCCCTATTACGCGCTGCCCGGAGTCATCAACCCGCCGTTTGTGCCCTGACAGCGGCCCTCTCCGGAGCGTATAACGGATTAAGTGGAATGATGATCGAGTGGCGGATGGCGATCGACGCGACTGAAACCTTGAGCCAGGCAGGGCGTTTACTGTCACACTGGTCTGGAGTTTACAACCCGATGGATTCGCTGACCTCTGCGGTGGCTGCTCCCCAGGTGATTCGTAAATTTGGATAGCTCGATCAATCTTCCAGCTTTTATAAAGGAAGTTGCTGCGATCGAGTTTGCTCAAACGCTCGTCATTTTGAGGTGAGTGCAGTACATCTTAATTAATATCAGCATTAATAGCGGCGGTCTGGTCTCAATCCCCCGGTCTAGTTGGCACTAATCTTTTAGAAATTTCAATCCTTTCGGCTCTCTTCACTCGATTCCACGCACCCTCCACGCACTCTTCACGCTATGAGTCAGCACCTATGCCCTCTCTTCAGTCCTTGACGCGACAGATTCAACAGGTGTGCAGCCAGTATCACAAGCAACTCCGCCAAACGGTGTCTAAATCCGGGATGCAGACGCTGTTACCGATGATCACCTCTTCGACCTCTGCGTCGGCTAATTTTGCTAGTCGAGGGGCTTCACTGCGGGGCTTTCGAGAAGGGGTACACCCCACGATCGTGCTTGTGGTAACGGTCGTTTCTCTGACCAGCACCTTGGGACATCGCTACTACAATCAGCCGCTTTTGGATGTGGGCAAGGTGTCGCCTCAGATGGTGTTAGTGCCGAGAGATGCCACGATCGAAGACAAGAAGGCGACCGAAGAAAAACGCAAAGCGGCCCGAACCGTCGCAATTACGGTTTTGATGATCGATCAGCGCATCAATGATCAGATTCGTCAAGACTTGCAGAATGCGATCGCCAGAGGCACCAGTTTTCGACAGCTTGCGGGGGCGTTTCCGTTTGTCGAAACGAAAGTTCTCTCAACTCAGGCTCAACGCTATCTTCGTAAAGCCTCTGAAACCGACTGGCAGCGCATCTTACAAGCGGCTCAAGACCAGGCTGCCAAAAAACAAAACACCGCCCCGCGGCCCAGCCAACTGTCTGATCCCCTTCAGCGGCAGATTGCCAATGAGCTACAAAACTACCTGCAAGCCAACTCACCCAAAGCGTTTTTAGCGCTCACCGAGCAAATCAATGAAGTGCGACGACAGTACACGGGGGCTGTTTTGACGCTGCAAGATCCGGACTCTCAATCGAGTAGCTTTTATGATGCCTCGATTTTGGAACTGTCAGAGTCCGATTGGCAAAGCTTTCAGACGCAGGTTTTGCAGGTCAACGATCGCATTCTCGCTCAGGGGATTCCGCCAGGGCTGCCCAAAACGCTATTAGAAGGTGCGGTCAATCTCAATCTTCAATCCGCCTTACCCGCCTCCAAAGGACTGGCGACCAAACTGCTGATGAGTTATCTACAGCCCAATCTGGTGCGAGACGAAGAACAAAGCCGTCTCAAGGCCGAGCAGGCGGCCCAGGAAGTACAGCCCGAAATGGTGACGGTTCGGCGGGGAGAAATCATCGTTACGGGGGGTCAGGTGATCACGCAGCGAGATTTTATGCTGTTGGATCATTTTAATTTGAGTCGTCGGCAAACCAATTGGCCGGGATTTCTCAGCTTTGGCGCTCTGGTAAGCGTCTCGGTGGCGCTATTTTGGTGGGTTGAGCGGCGGTTTCATCCCAAGGGGTTGCGGAGTCGCGACTATGTGCTGGTGTGGCTGTTGGCGTTGACTGCTCCGGTGCTGGTGATGTTGGGAGTTCCGGCGACTAATTTGCCTGCGATCGGTCTTCTGATTGGCAGTTTCTACGGCCCGCTTTTGGCAGTGACTTCAGTTGGGTTGCTCAGCACGCTGTTGCCGATCGGAATGGCAATGGGCGTAAGTCACTGGTTGCCGAGTGTGGCAGGAGGGCTGCTGGCCGCCTTTTGGGGTGGAAAGCTGCGATCGCGGGAGGAACTAGCGCTCTTGGGCGTGGCGATCGGCATTACTCAAGGGGCGCTCTATCTGTTGCTGAGTATGGCTTCTGGAATGGTCTGGTATGACTTGCTGGGGGCGACGGCGATTTACGGACTGTTGGGATTGGCTTGGAGTATTGTGGCGATCGGCATCAGTCCCTATTTAGAACACTTATTTGATCTGGTGACGACGATTCGCTTAGTCGAACTCGCCAATCCCAACCGTCCGTTGTTAAAACGTCTGGCCGCAGAAACTCCGGGCACCTTTCAGCACACTTTATTTGTGGCAACCCTGGCCGAAGCGGCGGCCCGAGAACTCGGCTGCAATGTCGAACTGGTGCGAACGGGAACGCTCTATCACGACATCGGCAAAATGCACGACCCGCAGGGCTTCATCGAAAATCAGATGGGTGCGCCCAACAAGCACGATTTGATCAATGACCCCTGGAAGAGTGCGGCGATCATCAAAAAGCACGTCACCGAGGGGATCGTCATGGCCCGCAAGGCGCGGTTGCCGAGGGCGGTTCAGTCATTCATCCCCGAACATCAAGGCAGCATGATGATTGCTTATTTCTATTACCAAGCCAAGCAAAAGGCAGAACAAGATCCCACGAAAACTGTGAATGACGAGGATTTTCGCTACGACGGCCCTGATCCACAGTCTCGCGAAACGGGAATTGTCATGCTGGCGGATTCGTGTGAGGCGGCGCTGCGATCGCTCAAAGATGCCACCCGCGATGAGGCGATGCATATGATCAACAAGATTTTGCGGGCCCGTTGGCAAGAAGGTCAGCTTTCTGCGTCGGGTCTAACTCGTGCAGAAATGGGAACGATCGCCAGAGTCTTCGTCAATGTCTGGCAACAGTCGAACCATCAACGCATCGCTTATCCAAAATTAGGCACCCGGTGATCATGGACTCTGGACTTTGGACTCTAGACCAATTCAGCGAAATATGCGGCTGAGATCCAGCACAAATCCGGGTAAGACTGTCTCGCCCAAAAGCGTCGCTGGAGTTTGTAGCGTTTCAACAGGCTGACCGAGACGATAGATGATTACTTGTTTCGTTTGCGGATCAATGAGCCAACCGAGCCGCACGCCATTGTCCACATATTCCTGCATTTTTTCCTGAAGTTCGCTCAAGGTATCAGTTTCTGATCTCAACTCGATGACAAAATCAGGGGCAATGGGGGGAAACTTCTTTTGCTGTTCGATGCTTAAAGCACTCCAGCGATCATTCGTAATCCATGCAACATCAGGAGAACGATTAGCTCCATTCGGCAACTTAAAGATCGTTGAAGAATCAAACACGACTCCTAGATCAGCTTGACGATTCCAAAGTCCAACATCCGTCGTTAAATCAGCGTTGCGTTTGCCAGACTCTCCTCCAGTTGGCGGCATGACAATTAGCGCTCCTGTTGCTGTGGTTTCAATTCGGAGGTCTGGATTCTGTAGACAGAACTTGTAGAATTCGTCGTCGGTGAGTTCGATCGTCGGTCTGAGATTGATCACTAAGGCAGTCATGATTTGCCTCGCTGGATGAGTATCCGTAGCTTAACAGAACTGCTTTTCTCACAGAACTTTCTCCTACGAGTTAAAATTTTCTCAGTGCCGTAATTTCACTGAATCTCATGACCAGCCTGAACCTAGGCTTTTTGACCTGAAAATCACGTTCAGCAGTCTTGAGACATTGGTGAAGTGGCTGTATCAGAGGCTAGTTGAAACTCCGACTGAATATTCATCCGACTATATTCAATTGAGTATGAGCGATCAGTGCAAACGGCTTTGAGAAACTTTCCTTTTAGCGATCGTACCCGAAAACAACTTAAGGAAATTCAGGATCGTCTCAGTTTGACGAATGCTGATGCGGAATCGATCAAGGTACAGCTACTACCCAAAGCGTCACCAATGACTACTGAAGCGATCGCTCTTCCACAACCTGTTCAAAAGGAACCGACGAAAGCGGCACATGTCCAGAACTTGCAATATCAGAAGCTAGAGGAGTATTTGAGCAATGGGTAATGGAAGCCCCTTACTCTTTCCTAGTTCTTACAGCGGGAAGGGAGTAAAGAGAGTTTTGATGAATAAAAGCTAGGAGCTTCAGTTTGCTTGAAACTCTCCCTAGAGAAGGGTTTAAGTCTATGGGCGATACTGGATTTGAACCAGTGACCCCTTCCGTGTGAAGGAAGTGCGCTACCACTGTGCTAATCGCCCAAAATCTGTCGAACCGCAGCCCTTTAGAAGAGTGGTTGGTTCAATGTTGACATCATACCATTTTGGGGTTCTTGTTATGCATAACTGATTTTCAAATTTGTTGGCGATCGACTTGACACCTCCGACTGGTTCGCATAGAGTACTTATGTACTAATTGGGTAAACCTGACCGCAGTTGGGGACACATGATCGCAGCCTTAACGGATCAGTATAAAGGAGGAACCAATGACCAGTGTAGAAGCCAAACAAACGAGAGCGCGAAAAGAAGCTCCCGCCATCCCCGTTGCCATTGTGCCTACCCGATCGCTCGCCCTCGATGCCGGAAACTATGACCTGAAGTTTTGGAACGGCACCGGAAACCCCAAAGCGATTCGATCGATTCGATTTCAGCTTCCTCAAGGTCGAGATGCCGTGCGCTACTCAGACAGTTCACCGTTGATCGAGCTGCCCGACGGGGCGCGCTATCACTTTGGCACCCAGGCTTATAAGTACCGCAGACAGCAACAAACCGTGGTCGAAAACAAACTTGACCTGGCACGGCTGCACCTTTACGCCTGTATCGAAGCCGATCGCGCTGCCGAAGACATCTGTCAATTTTCACTCAACCTGCATGTTTCAACGCCCCAACCTGCCCGCAGCCAAGACGTTTTGAGGGCGCAACTGATGGGCATTCACGAGTTTAAGCGCAATGGCATTCCGTTTCGGGTCACCGTCGAGCAGGTAGAAGTCGAGCGAGAAGGGCTGGGTTCCTATACCTACGCACAACGGCTGGGGCTGATTCCTGATAGCGGGTACACGATCGTCGTAGACATTGGCGGCGGCACCTGGATTTCGCGGCTGATCGATGCAGAAGGCGACGTGATTGACGAAAATGTGATGGATCGCGGCGGGGCGTATGAGTTGGCGACGGCCATCAGTTTCGATAAGCGATTGGCGAATGGGCTGGGGACGACGGCTGACCCTGCTTTGATTATGGATGGCTTCAAGATGGGGCATCAGTATGCTGATACGGGCCTGTCGTGGGAACTGTGGCTCAACGAGTATCTTGACCCCTGGTTCAAAGGGATTTTTCAGACGGTGAAGGCACAATATACGCCTTTTATGGCGCGAGTCACTCGATTTTTGGTCACGGGGGGCAGTTCTCACCTGATCGCAGAACGATTGGCAGGTCGTAAGCTGTTTGCGGTTGTCCCCGATCCCCAGTTTGCGAATGTTCGAGGTTTGTTTCCGATTCCTGAAGGATTGCAGCTATGTATGACAACAAAATGAGACTCAGCCAGGACGTTTTGGAAAAGGCAGAACAGATTGCGTCTGAGTGGGGCTTAAAAAATTCGCGGGCGGCGATCGAGGCGGTCTTTCGCAAATATGCAGATGACTATCTCTATGGCAGATTGCAGCCGATCAATGTTGAGACGACGATCGCAACTTCACGAAATGTCCCTGTTCAGATTGGTCGGACTCTAGACTGTGAGGCGTTAGATGAACTAGACGATCTGTTGAGCATGTAGCAAGCGAGGGGATGGATGGAGTGATCGTGTCAAATCCCCAAATGCTGTTGGAGCGAGTGACGCATCACCTCAACCGGGACGGGCTGCCTGAGCCAAATTTTGAGCGCGGCGGCCCCTTGCTCGACTAACATTTCTAGGCCGTCGATCGCCGTTCCTCCCCGTTCGATAACCTGCTGCAAAAACTGGGTGGGGCTGGGCGTATAAATCAAATCGTAGGCGATCAGTCCGGGTGTAATCTGGTCAGCTTCAAGCTGAGTGAGCGGCGATTGATCAGGATGAGGAGCCATGCCGATCGGAGTCGAATTCACCAACAAGTTAGCGCGACCCATCAGGTTAGGTAGCTGCTCCCAGGAGTGAACTTGAAGCGTTGGGGCGAGGGGCGACTGTTGCCAGCTTTGGGCGAAGGCTTCTAGCTTTTGAGGATTGCGCCCGACAACGTGGATTTCTGCAAATCTTAATTGGGCACATCCAGCGACAACGGCTCTGGCGGCTCCGCCATTTCCCAAAATTAGCGCAACGGCTTGACTCCAATCTCGCTGCATCGACTGCAAGGGGGCTAAAAATCCTTCGACATCGGTGTTGGTGCCACTCCAGCCTTGCTCCGTCTGCCAGATCGTATTCACTGCGCCGATCGCCTCAGCCACAGGCGAAATTTTGGACAATAAGGGAATGATGGTTTGTTTGTGAGGAATCGTCACACTACAGCCCTGCACCCCGATCGCCGCCAGTCCAGTCAATCCGGTCGCTAACATCGGGGGAGCGATCGCAAACGGCACATAGACCCAATCAACTCCCATCTCAGCCAGGGCCGCATTGTGCATCACCGGGGAGAGTGAGTGAGCAATCGGGTAGCCCATCACGCCCAGCAGTTTGGTTTGACCTGTGATCCGGTTCATTCTTTGGGCACAGACTCTGGCGGGGTGGTCTCGGCCAGCGTTAGATCAAGGGTGACTTCGCCGCTATCGTCCTGAAGGACGGGTTTGACTTCTGGCTTGATGTCTGGTTTGGTTTGGTCGGTACGAATGCGACGAATCGGCAAATTGGCAATTAGGGCGGTCGTTCGCTGGTTATTTTCGAGCGAAAACTCCATGCCGTCATCTTCGAGTTCTACATAGCGCAGTACCACTTCTAAGATCTCTTTCCGCATGGACTCGAGCAGGTTAGGCGGCAGGTCAGCGCGATCGTGAGCCAGCACAAATTTGAGACGGCGCTTTACGTCCTGGCGACTGGTGTCATTGGCTCGCGGAAAAAGTCGTTCTAGAAGTTCGATGATCATGGAGAGCTACAGTCGAGAAGGAGAGCTACAGTCGAGAAAAGGAATCGGGAAAGCGTCTGGTGGACTTTTATACTTGTATCCGACCTACATCAGTTTGGTCGAGAGAATTTTGCGTATTCGCGAAAAAAATCCATCCGACTGAACGTTTAAATCCAGAAAAGGAACCGTTTCACCTTCGAGGCGACGAACGATGTTATCAAAGGCAGCCCCTGCAAGGGAAGGCGTTTCAGACAGGACTAACGGCTCTCCTCGATTGGTCGAAACAATGACACGCTCATCATCGGGCACCACACCGATCATCGGCACCGCAAGAATCTCTTGTACATCTTCGACCGACATCATATCGTTTGCCTGCACCATTGCAGGTCTAAGACGGTTGACAATCAGCCGAATTTGTTTGACATTATTGGCTTCTAAAAGTCCGACGACCCGATCGGCATCTCGCACAGCAGCAATTTCTGGAGTCGTGACAATCAGCGCTTCTTTGGCAGCGGCGATCGCATTTTGAAAGCCATTCTCAATCCCCGCCGGACAGTCGATCAAAATATATTCGTACACTCTGGCCAGCGCGTTGACTAGCTGCTTCATCTGATCGGGATTGACGGCATCTTTGGTGCGATTTTGCGCGGCGGGCAACAGCACTAAGTTAGGATGTCGTTTGTCTTTGACGAGGGCCTGTTCAAGGCGGCATTGCCCCGCCAGCACCTCAACCGCAGTAAAGACGACGCGATTTTCTAGCCCCAATAGAAGGTCTAAATTTCGTAGCCCAAAGTCGGCATCGATAACCGCAACCTTGCGTCGCCGTTTTGCCAGAGCCATACCCAAATTTGCTGTACAGGTGGTTTTGCCCACTCCACCCTTGCCGGATGTGATGACGATGATTCGAGCCATTGATCTGTGATACGACTACGTACTAACGAGTGTTGCCTAAACCAGATGATAGATGTTCCAGAATAGCCGGAAACTGTACCGTGCGATCGTCTATATTGAACCTTCAGCCAACAGTATCAGAAAATTTACTCAATTAATTCAACCGCCCTGGGGAAGTTAGTCAGAAAAACGGATTTTCCTATCTTTCTATGGCTCGCAAGTTAAACAGTACCGAATTTTGTAGGGCGTATTGAGCGGTAGGAAAACGCACCACCAATGGTTGAAATCGATACGCTTTGCGTGGCTCAACACATCTTACAGAATCGTTACACGATCGTTGGTTTTGTTAAATCTACGATCGATGAACTTTGATCTTCTCACCTTTTTAGCAGAGTCACAGGGGATCAAAAGACGAGCCACTTCCCCAAAAATTGGAGCTACTCTTTCTTCTCAGACTGACGTGTAAAATCCGTGGCTTTTGCGATCCGAATGTTGCCCTGGGGAGCGACGTAGGCCACTTCTGGATAAAACTGAGCAGGGGGCGTTTCGGGTGCCCTGGCTACAAAATCAGCAATCCGAATCTGAGTCGGCTCCATTTGTAGCGCCATGATCAGACAGCGAGCATTCCCTTTGCAGCCTGCATGAGCGACTCCCCGCAGGCGACCCCACACGAGAATGTCTCCTTCGGCAATTACCGAGCTACCAGGATTGAGATCGCCCAAAATAACGACGGTGCCATTGTGCCGGATTTCTGTCCCCGATCGCAGCGTCATCTGAATATAGAGGGGTTCTTCGATCGCTTGTCCTGCTTCTCCGGCAGATTGGGTGAGGTGGGCGACGGCGGTTTGTTGCTCGACTGAGTAGCCTGCGGTGGCGGCGGCGACGGCGGTTTGGCGACGACTGGTGTAGACGCGCTTGAGTTGTAATTGCACTTCAGACAGAGCATCCGCGATCGCGTGCAGTTGACGAGCATCGATCAGACGATCTTTGACCGACAAATGAACGATCGTGTTGGGTTGCCAAAATCGCTCCTTAGCATCAAGCTGCTGTTTGAACTGTTGCCAAATTTCTGGCCAGGTCAGTCCGCTTGATGCGTCTGTGTTTTCTGAGTCAGGAGGCAGTGTGACAAGTAGGTGACCGCCTTCATTTTTCAAGCGCACCTGGATGTTTTGGCTGACCTCGATCGGGGCAGGAGAATCGGGCAGTGAAGAAGGAAGAGAGGCTTCGGAAGTCATGCAGAGAATCTGGGCTGCAAGGATTAACTATTTTAGGACTCATGCCCCATCATAAGCGCAAGTTGAAGATCATCTCTGCTTGCGATATCTCTGCTATTTTGCCTTGTTACTGGAGTGAATGAGTGAAAACTGAGTATCAAAGTTTACGAACTAACGGGTGTTGCGCTGGCTTGGGACTGGATTGGCGCAGACTCTCCTGTTTCTCCCTGGACAATCAGCACAGAGCAAGGGGCATGATGCATCACATGATTACTGACACTGCCGAGCAGCAATTCTGCGAGTCCGGCATGTCCCCGTCGCCCCACGATAATCAGGTCAGCTTTCCAGGTCTTGGCGACTTGGCAAATGGTGTCTCCCGGTTCGCCAATGTTTTGTGTAAATTCGGTAACAATACCTGCGGCGGTGGCGATCCGCTGATGGGTTCGCAGTCGTTCTAGTCCTTGTTGCTCAAAAGCGGCAAATTCTTGGGTCGATCGCCGTACTAGTTCTTCGTGCTGCATGGGATAGATGCTGTCTGGCACCGGATAAATCGGCGTGGGATAGCCATCTTCGAGAGGCGATAACACATGCGTTAACATCAACTGAGCGTGAAGGGGTTGGGCGATCGCCAAAGCTTTCTCAAACACTAATTGGCTGCGATCGCACTGATCCAAGGCAACTAAAATTCTTTGAAACACAGGACTTTCCTCCTGATACTCAACTAATTTCAATTTAATGGGAGACGACTTGGATAGAGCGTTTCTAAAACAAAACGATAAACAGAGGGGACTTTGGACTTGATAAATTCCGAACCCCAGTTCTTCTCTTAAGTTCTTCTCTTAAAGTCCCGCAGAATTGGCAGCTTGAGGGGCAGAACGCTCAACAGCGAAGCGAAAAACTTCATCGAACTGATCTCCTAAAAGACTTGCTTCTAGAACAGGGGCAGGTTGATCACCAATCCCACGCCAACGATCAAGCCGTTGAAATCGATATTTGTATCTGAGGAATACCCAAAGCTAAATCCACCAAACACATTAAATTGGCTCTGAGGCGTAACGTTGTACGTGAGACGGCCCACTAGCTGTTGATAGATGTCATCTCGCACCTGTCGGGTAAAGTGTGACCAGGCAATCTGATAATCGATCGCCGCCTGAAAAGTGGGTGAAAGACTGTAGCCCAACGATGCGATCAGAGAGTGAATCAACCGATCGCGATCGCTCGGATCAGCAAAACTGGCACGAAACTGATAGAACGTATTTAAAGACACCCTGGGCGACAGCGGATCTTGGCGGTTGAGTTCGACGCGAATCGAGTGGTCATTAAAAAAGCGATCGCCTTTCAGAGCGTCCCGCAGTCCTGCTTTGGTGGTAAATAGCTGCTGATTGCTCCAGCCAATTTCTCCAAACATTCGGGGACTCAACCGCTGTAAAACTCCGGCTCTAAATCGCAGTTCGTTATAGTTGAGCGAACCAAATGTGCTGGAGCCTACTTGGTTTTTCATGCCGCCCAGGTTGGCATAGCGGATTAGACTGGCATCCAGCGAGGTGACAAGATAGGTTTGGGGCCCGATCGCAGGGGCGTAAAATAGGGTAAGACCCGATCGGATCAGTCCATCGTCTACCGGGTCAACGCCCGAAAATACATTCGTTGTCTTAAAGTAGTCCGCCCTTAGTAGCAAGTAGACAGAAGGTTGTCGCGCGACACGAGGTGCAGGGGGTTTTTGATCGAGCGGCCTTTCTCGGAGAATGGGAATGCCGAGTTCTGGGTCAAGCACACCTCCCAGGGTTAAAGGCGTGAGTTGCAAGGTTCCCAATTCGGGATCTCCGGGTCGAAGCTGCCGTCGCAGTCGCAAAATTCCCAATTCGGGGTCGGCGGTCGGTTGAGCCTGACTCAGCCAATTTAAGTTGGTGACAACTGTACAGTTTGTATCATCAACCCGCCAACAAAAAGACGCAGCCTCAGTAGATGAAGACGGCTCCTCTAGGCGGGTGATTTCTGTCCAATCTGAGATTGTCTTGTCGGGCTGATCGAGGTCAAACTGCTGGGGCGATCGAGCTTCTATCTTGCGAATTGGCTCCTGGGTAGTGAGATCGCTGGCTCGGTAAGATATTTGACTCTGTTTTGAAAGCGGCCTTGCGGTTTGTACGGATGCTTGTCGAGGAGGAGGAAAAGTCGCCTGCTGATGAATGGGAGGAGGGGAGGGGTGAGAAGGGGCTGCCCGATCGGTTAAGTCCTGGACATAAGCAGCAAACTGATGACTGCCAAAAGCGGAAGGGGGAGCCGGAGCATCTAATAAATCCGGACGATGCCAATCTCCGTTTAGAGACAAGGCCGAGGGGAGCGGCATGGCGCAAACTGAGGGGGCAAGCGTGGCGATCGCCCAAAAACAGGTCTGACCCAAAAGCTGATTTCGCCCAAACTTATGACGACGCATCGGTTGCTCAAGACTGAGAACTGCACGTCTACTAGATCGGTTTTGATTGCCCTTCCTGACTACCACCTGGCTCAACCCCTCACACTTTGTTCTAACTTTCAGGAACATTTGCCTACCTTGTCGCTATCCAACCTAATACAGATTGGTTTTACTCGATTCTTGATGAAGAGTTCTTAAAGCTTCTGGATACAATTCCATCTTTTCGGTAGTGCATGTAAAGTGAGGATAAAGACTGAATCTGTGTTTTCACCTATACGGGTTACGTCATTGTTCACAAGTTCCTGTAAAGTTTGATTTAGCAAGCCCTAAAGCACGGAGTTTGTCTAGTAGATCTAGATGGCTCTAGTGTCCCTCTGCCCTTGGAGCGTCTATGTCTCGCAAACTGTTCCTCGTCGTCACAACGATCGTTTTCTGCGGATTGGGTACGATTTTCTCGCCCAAGCCTGCCCGTGCGGAGGTGACCTTGAGCAAGGCCACCATTCAAGAATTAGTCCGTGAGGCTCGGCTGATGCGTGAAAACCAAGCTCCCCGCACTGCCAAGTTAAGAGATCTCATGACAACTGGGGATGCTTTGTCAACGGCTCGATCGGCTCGTGCAGCCTTGCGCTTTAATGATGGCTCTCTGGCTAGGGTGGGAGAACTTGCCCTATTTCGCTTTACCGCTGGGACTCGCAACTTTCGTCTAAGCAATGGGACGGTACTGCTGCTCATCCCGCCTGGCAGAGGTAGAACCAAGGTAAACACGCCCAATGCCTCAGCCGGAATTAGAGGATCAGCGTTGTTTGTCCGATATGACGCAGCAACCGATACGACGATCATTGGTGCCCTGACCGACAACCCCGACGGGCCAATGGATATTTCTAGCCGAAATGGACAACAGCAAGAACTCAAATCTGGGCAGATGGTCATCATTGTGAAAGACCAAATTCAAAAGCTCTATGAGTTTGACCTAAAGACTTTTTATGAAACCAGTGAGCTTGTCAGAGGTCTAGACCTAACCAAAGAGAATGGGGCAAATGCAGATGGCGATATTGCCGCTGTCCAAGGCGAGACCTCTGAGGCCTTTCAGAAGCAGAGCAAAGATCCGTTTCAGGGTGAGGGAGTGATTCAAGGCAAATTTGTGAGTCTTTCACCAATTGACTCCGACTTTTACCAAGAACCCTCCCAATCTGTTGCTACCCAAGATGGGATAAAACCTTCAGTCTCTAACCCTCTTGGAGACAATCTGGGTGACCTTCGACCGACTGTAAGCACCGGAGATTCGATCAATTCTGGGCAATCTTCTAATCCAGTACCTCCAGTACCTCCAGTACCTAATCCAGAACCTCCAACAATCACTCCCACCCCGGCTCCACCAGAACCCTCTGTCCAGACTCCTACACCAGGCCCGACTCAGGCACCTGTCGCGCCACCTACCCAGCAAAATCAGCCTCCACAGTCCATTCCTAACCCGCCCCCAGCAATACAAGCTCCGTCCCCTGTGACACCTCCCGTTCAGGCTCCAGCGCCAGCACCCGTTCAGGCTCCTGTCACACCACCTGTCGCTCCAACTCCGGCCCCCGTTCAGGCACCTGTCGCACCACCTGTTCAAGCTCCAACTCCACCTGTTCAAGCCCCTGTAACACCGCCTGTCCAAGCTCCAATATCGCCCCCTGTTCGGACACCTGTCACGCCTCCTGTCCAACCGCCTGTTCAAGCTCCAATCTCGCCCCCCGTCCAGACTCCTACTCCTGCACCGACTATCATTCCAACCCCGACTCAGGCTCCAGTCGTGCCACCTACCCAGCAAAATAACCCACCTGCGCCTGTACAGCAGACCCCAGCAGTACGATCGCCTCAAATCACTCCCACACTAGCTCCCGCCTTGGCACCATCCGCCACACCCGAATCCCCAGCGACAACGGGACAGGTTCAGCAGCCTGTGAGATAAGAGACACAACCAAAAAGAATGGGTGCCAGGTCATTTTGCGACTCAGCACCCAATTTTTTGTTTTTATAGTCCCCCAGAATTAGGAGGTTGGGAGGCAAAAGCTCCAAGCAACAAAGCGAAGACATTCATCGAATTGGCATCTGTCTGGAATTTGTTCCTTACGCAGAAGTCACTAACCGTTTACGAAGAGACTCAGCACGACGCTTGGCTGTTGGGTTTGTAGGTTCGTGACTGAGTGCCTGCTCATACATTTCTAGCGCTTGAGCCGCAAGCTGTTTGCGTTCGTAGGCATGACCGAGATTATTTAACCCTGTCACATAGTTGGGCGATGCTTTCAAAGCTTCTTTGTAGTTGCGAATCGCCAGATCATATTGCTCTTGAGCAAAGTAGGTAAAGCCCAACGCATTGTAGACCGCCGCCAACTCTGCACCTTCTAGCGTCCCTGTCTTGAGCGCTTTTTGAAACTGAGCGATCGCCTGCACATACAGCCGCTTATCCAACAAAATACTGCCCAGTTCGTAATATTCCAGCGCGGTGCCTTTTTCTTTGCTGAGTTTGCCTTGTAGACGAGAAAGCGCATTCTCAATCCGACGAGTTTTTAGCACCTGACGAAAGACCGCCACCCCAGCGATGGCCAGTAGCCCTAATAAAAATGAGATGTAAACGATCGGAAGATAGCTATCCATAAATTGTCACTCGCTGATGATAAAAAGGTTTCACGGCAGTCCCCAGTAGGCGGCCCGTTTCTCAAGCCATCCTTCAGAGTGCCAACGAGCGATCGCGCTGTCAATGCGTCGTCTTAATTCATCATACTGAACGCCTTTCGGCAGAACAATACAGAGCGGCTCGGTAGACAGACGCAAGGGCAGCAGTCGAAATTGAGGAAACTCTTGAACCCAGCCCGCCAATACACTCGCATCGGCCGCAAACGCGATCGCCCCTCCAGTCTCCAAAAGCTCTTGTCCCGCCTGGTAGGAATCAACGCCAACCAGTTTGATTTGAGGCAAACGATAGCGCAAACTAGCGATCGTACTGGAATCGTTGAGAACGGCGATCGTCTGACCATTCAAGTCTGAGACTTTCTGAATTCCTGAATTTTTAGTCACCAAAGCAGTCCCGTCTAAGTAATAGGGAGCGCTAAAGGCGACAATTCTAGAGCGAGAAGACGTAGCGGTGACTCTGGCAATCGTGAGATCAACCTGTCCCTCAGTGACAAGCATCAGGCGATCGCGGTTATTCACAACCTTAAAGGTGACGCTTTGCCGACCCAATATTTCTTCAGCTAACCTCTGAGCGATTTCAATCTCTAGCCCTTGTAGCTTGCCCTCAGCATCTCGAAACCCCAAAGGACGCAAGTTGTCTTTGACTCCAACGATCAACTGTCCCCGGCGCACGATCGTCTGCAAATCTGCCGCCAACGACTGAAGGGGCCACAACAACTGCGCCCCTAACACAAAGAGTCCAAAGACTTGAGGAATGACTTTAAGCATCCCAATGGAGCCAGACATCTGACTTAAGCTGATTTAGCCAGTTCTAGCACTTTTGCAAACCCTTCGGGATCAAGCACTGCCAACTGAGCCAGCATTTTGCGATTGATTTCAACCTCAGCTTTTTTGAGCTTGCCAATTAGCTGACTGTAGCTCAATCCGTGCATCCGGGCGGCGGCATTAATACGAGTAATCCACAGCCGACGAAAATCACGCTTCCGTTTGCGACGATCACGATAGGCATTCCGCAGCGCCTTCATTACCTGTTGGTTAGCGGTACGAAACAGACTTCCATGAGAGCCACGAAAGCCTTTAGCAAGTTTGAGAATTTTTTTGCGGCGCTTGCGAGCAACGTTACCGCGCTTTACCCGTGTCATTGTTCAGTTTTCCTAATGTTGATTCTGGTCTTGAGGCTAGAGAAATTGACAAGCCCATCACCTTACAAGTAAGGCAGCATCGCCCGTACGTTATCTGCATCGCGCTCATTGACGATCGCCGTTCCAGCGAGGCGACGACGACGACTGGGACTCTTGTGTTCTAAGAGGTGCTTTCTATGAGTGTTGCGGCGCACAATTTTGCCAGTTCCAGTCGCTCTGAAGCGCTTGGCGGCGGCTTTACGGGATTTCAGCTTGGGCATGGGTTTGCTCTAATTCGACACAGCCTTCTATCATAGAGCCAATTTTGGCGATCGCGCAAGACTCATCACGATTTAATCATGCGAGCGACCTCTATTGTAATCATCACAATTTTCTGAGGCTAAGGCTATTCCGTTGAGACCCCTACGACAGATAGAGTTTGTAGACGAACCACTCTTAACTTCAGACATGATCCCCGAACGATTACCCCTTTGGAAAACTCCAAAGGGACTGCGTGAGGTGTGAGTGGTTCGGTGCCGCTAAAAGCTTTTGAAGGGTTACGAGTCGATTGGCAATCGAGGGGTTATCTAACCCATTTCCGACACTTTGCGGTCAGTGAACTACAGATTTTGAGGCAGTTCCTAAATGATTTTGGTGAGGATTTATTGTGAACAGAAAGCAAGTATCTTTGACTCGTACCCTTTATCTGATTGGGCTATTGGCAAGTCTTCCCTTGATGGGAATGCCCGCGCTTGCGAAACAAGTTTCCCTTGAGGCCAGTGCAGTTGAATCTTCTCAAACTCTTCGTGTGAATAATGAAGTTCGCTCTTCGCTGCCGATCGAGATCGCTCAAGCCACCTCAGCCCCTTCTACCCCATCGGTATCTCAACTTTCACAAGCATCCGCCCCGATCGCGATGGATCAGGTGACTTCCGTATCACAGTTATCCGACGTGCGCCCCACGGACTGGGCATTTCAGGCGTTGCAGTCCCTTGTAGAACGGTATGGCTGTATTGCGGGGTATCCCGATCGTACCTATCGCGGCAACCGTGCCATGACTCGCTTTGAATTTGCGGCTGGGCTGAATGCGTGTCTCGATCGTGTCAATGAGTTAATTGCTGCCGCCACCGCAGACCTGGTGAAAAAAGAAGATTTGGCAACGCTCCAGAAGCTTCAAGAAGAATTTGCCGCAGAATTAGCCACCCTGCGCGGTCGAGTCGATGCGCTCGAAGCTCGAACCACCACGCTAGAAAAGCAGCAGTTCTCAACCACCACCAAACTGAGCGGAGAAGCTATCTTTAGCCTGTCGTCAGCGTATGGCTCCTATCGAGGCGGCAATGCTGGTTTTATCAACAATACAAATGGCAACTTAACACTGGCTCCTGGGGTAATTGGTGCGACACCAGCGGCCGTCTTGGCAGCAAATGCGCGGGCAGGTCGAGATGCTAATACTGTTTTCAACAACCGCGTTCGGCTCAATCTCAACACGAGCTTTTCTGGAAAAGACTTACTCATCACCGGGCTACAAGCCTACAACTTTGGGGGCGGGCCAAGCATTCTAGGCACAAGCGGCGGCAGTCTAGCCGGAACCTTGGGCTACGGGGATGCGGTGTTTGGCAATGCCAGTCATACTCGGTTGGGATTTGAGCCGCAGTTTCCTACAGTCAGTCCGCAAGACTTGGGCGCGAGAGGCGGTAATAATTCTGTTAGCCTCTATAAGCTGCTCTACATCTTCCCACTCGTCAATAAATTTACTGCCTTTGTCGGCACCAATGCAGAAGTGTCGGATGCGTTTCCCTCAATTTTGCCCTGGGCGAGTGAAGGGCAAGGCGCAATTTCTCGCTTTGCAACGTTACCAGCCGCTCAACGGGTTTCGGGTGGTACATCTCAGACGGGGTTGGCTTCTGCTGCGGGATTCATCTTTAATCTCTCAGACACGATCGACCTGCGTGCCCTTTATGGCAGCGTCAACGCCAACGTTGTGAACAATGCAGGATTTCCTGGCACACCGTTGGGGGCAGGCGTTTTTAACGGCAGCTATGTAGTAGCCACTCAATTGACGGTCAAACCGACGAGCGCGATCGACATCGGTCTCAACTACGCCCACAGCTATCACCAAATCAACATTCTGGGCACCGGGCTAGGAACGGGTGACATTGGCTCCGTCATCCCAGATCCGGCCAGACTTAACGCGGCTCAACTCGCTCAGTTTACGAGACGCAGTTCTACAGGGTTAGGCTTGCTGGGAGGCGTGGCTAACCAGGGCATCAAGCTCAACACCTTTGGGGCAACGGTGGCTTTCAAGTTTAGCCCGACGATCACGCTGGCTGGTTCTGCAAGTTACATTCGGGCTGATCTGGTGGATTTAGAGGCAGGTACAGACTTTCTCAGTTGGTTAGTCGGGATTCAGGTGAGAGATGTGTTTAGAAAAGGCAACTCTGCGGGCCTAATTTTCGGCAGCCCTCTTTATCGGATTGCGGTGCGCGATGCGGCCGTTTCTCCTGAAGATAGAACGCCTTATCAGGTAGAGGGCTACTTTAACTTTAGAGTCAATGACAACATCAGCATTACGCCCGGTGCGTTTGTGATCTTCAATCCTGAAGGCTTTAGTAGCAGTCGTACCGTCGTTGTGCCTGTGATTCGGACGACTTTTACCTTCTAGGGATGAGAGATGAGAGATGAAAGGTAATCTAACGTGAATTCGATGAGATCTTGCGCAGCAGTTGTCAGTCGAGATAGATGATCATCGATCGACCCATTCCAAAATCCCCTCATCCCTCATCCCTCATCCCTCAAAAAACCCGCCACTCTAAGATTCATCCGCTAAACTAGATCACTATGAAGGACAGTTCGCTGTTCGTCACCGAATTTCATGAAATCATTTCATGAGGAGTGGGCTAAAGTGACCCACTTTTTTTATTTGGAGCAGTATTCAAATGGCGCATCCCTTAATTCCTCAAATCCTTAACCTCGCTGCACCCGTGGCAGAGTCACTAGGCTTGGAAGTCGTTGCGGCCGTTTTTCAGACCAACCAAAGCCCGCCTGTGCTACGGGTCGATGTGCGAAACAAGCAGGATGACACGGGGCTAGAAGACTGTGAGCAAATGAGTCGTGCTCTTGAAGTGGCACTAGACGAAACTGAAATGATGCCTGAAGCCTACGTTTTGGAAGTCTCCAGTCCGGGGATTTCACGATCGCTCACTACCGATCGCGAATTTACTTCGTTTCGAGGCTTTCCGGCCATCATCAGCACCTCTGCACCCCATCAGGGTCAAACAGAGTGGACGGGCAACCTGATCAAGCGCGATGAAAAAGCCGTCTATCTCAGCTTAAAGGGGCGAACGATCGCCATTCCTCGCGAACTGGTAGACAAAGTGCTGCTGGCCGAAGGAGAGGAATAGCCTGATTTCTGTTTTGCCTGACTATCCAATCTAACAATCTAATACTCACGGAGATTTTCTTATGTCAATGGTCGCATTGCCTGGACTCAAAGACATGATCGACGGCATCAGCCGAGACCGCAATCTGCCCAAACTATCTGTACAAGCCGCTTTGAGAGAAGCCTTGATGAAGGGTTATGAACGGTTTCGCCGCACTCAACGCATCGACAACCCCAACTTTGAAGAAGACTATTTTGACAACTTTGAAGTCGAGCTAGACATTGAGGAAGAAGGGTTTCGCGTGTTGGCAACCAAGACGATCGTCGAAGAGGTCAACAACCCCGACCACCAAATCGCCCTCAAAGAAGTTTTGGAAGTCGCCGCCGAAGCTCAGACAGGCGATACTGTCGTACTGGATGTCACCCCTGAACAAGGCGATTTTGGGCGGATGGCCGCGATTCAAACCAAGCAAGTTTTGGCCCAAAAGCTACGAGACCAGCAGCGCAAACTGGTTCAAGAAGAATTTCAGGAGCTAGAAGGCACAATTTTGCAGGCGAGAGTGCTGCGATTTGAACGGCAATCGGTAATCATGGCGGTCACCAGCGGGTTTGGTCAGCCAGAAGTCGAAGCCGAATTGCTCAAGCGGGATCAACTGCCCAACGATAACTATCGAGCCAACGCCACATTCAGGGTTTACCTAAAAAAGGTGAGTGAAGGGTCACATCGTGGCCCGCAGCTTGTTGTATCAAGGGCCGATGCGGGACTGGTCGTTTATTTGTTTGAAAACGAAGTGCCCGAAATTCAGGACGACATTGTGCGGATTGTGGCGGTGGCGCGGGAGGCTAATCCTCCGTCTCGCTATGTGGGCCCGCGTACCAAGATTGCTGTCGATACGTTAGAACGCGATGTCGATCCGGTAGGGGCCTGCATTGGGGCGCGGGGGTCTCGAATTCAGGCAGTGGTGAACGAGTTGCGGGGCGAAAAGATTGATGTGATTCGCTGGTCGCCCGATCCGTCTACTTACATTTCTAATGCGTTGAGTCCGGCGCGGGTGGATGAAGTGCGATTAGTCGATCCGGATGGTCGGCAGGCTCATGTGCTGGTGGCCGAGGATCAGTTGAGTTTGGCGATCGGGAAAGAAGGTCAAAACGTCCGTCTCGCCGCTCGGCTCACAGGTTGGAAAATTGACATCAAAGACATCGCCAAATACGATTACGAAGCCGAAAACCAGAAGATTGCGGCGATCGCAGAAGCTCGACGGATCGCTCAAGAAAAGGCTGATGCCGAAGCCGCTCAGTACGACGACTACGAAGAGGAATACGAAGAGGAGGAATACGAAGAGGAACCAGAAGAACCTCAACAGCCCGAAGTCGATGAGCCTCAAGAAGAGGAGCTAGAAGCAGAAGAAGTCTAGAGGCAGCAGATTTGAGCGGATGAAACGAATGAGCGATCGACTCACAGATCTTCGTTCGTTTCGTCTGTGGTCGAAATCCGTTGCTATTCGCTAACGAAACACTCGATTCACATCCCAAACAAATTCCGGCAACACATCTTCACCGGATAGGACGATCGGAGAAGGAATTGTTTCTACAGCCTGCCCCGGACGGTAGATTTTAGCTTGCGGTGTTTGCGGATCGAGCAACCAACCCAATCGAACGCCATTCTCAATATATTCCTGCATTTATGAATTTGATTGCCGCTCTACAAAGTATTCCTGACCCTGGGCGAGGGGCGGGTCAGCGTCTTTCCTGATGGGTGTTTCTGCGGTTCATCATTCTCGGCACCAGGCATGGCGAGGGGGATAGCGAGCAGGGTGGTTTCATACAAGAAAAAAATAGTGAGGATTTTTGATTCCTTCGTTGAGATTCGCTCAAAGTTACGAACGCTACGCGCCACAAAGTGTTCGCAGAGACTGAAAAATCAGGCTTCTGGGTTTTCCTTTTGGTGTACGAAACCACCCTGTACCCCAGAGTTGGGGGGTGGGGGCAGAAGCTGTGAACAACGAAGCGAAAAAACTCTCATCGAATTCACGTCACATTAGGCTTTACTGCCGACTGAAGGGCTGGAGGACGATCGCCGCTCCTTCTTGCCGCATCGACTCCGATAAAGCGCTCAAAACTTGCACTAGTTCTGCCCCTAGCCACCCCGAAGAAATTTGAGAAGGCTGATTTTGTTGGACACAGGTCAAAAAATGGTCACAGACTTGCTGGAGTGGCTCACCGGGCGGCAGATTCAAACGTTCACGGCGTTGGTCAACTGGGATAAAGTGCGGCCCCTTTTTCTCAAACTGTCCACAATGCAGACATAGGGGATCGGCTGCCAGTTCATCAAAAATTAACGCCCCCTGACTCCCGACCAGACTGATGCGCCGCTGTTTGTCAGGATTGAGCCAACTGAGATGAAGCGTTGCGCGAAAACCACTGGGGTAAGTGAGCGTCGCCCAAACCACATCCGCCAACCCTTGAGAAAAATCAGGCAGCCCCAACTGAGGCTGAATCCAAACCTGACCCTTTGCCTGCACTTCACAGGGCAGTTCTCCTAGCCAATAGTTGAGAATCGCAATATCGTGAATCGCCAGATCCCACAAAGCGTCTACATCTTGTCGCACCGGGCTGAGATGAGTCCGCGCCGCATACCCGTAGCGCAAATCGCCCAACCTTTGGATCGCGTCCTTTCCAGTTAGCACTGCGGGATGAAACAGATAGGTGTGATCGATCACCAGTTGCCGTTGCTGTTGGGCGGCTAGACGACAAAGCTCTAACGATTCCTCGACCTTCAGGGTCAAAGGCTTTTCTGCTAAAACGTGAAAGCCCTGCTTGAGAGCGGCTGTAATCATCGGGTAGTGGGTGACGGCCGGAGTTGCGATCGCCACCCCTTCCACGCTGTCCAAGTCCATCACCTCTCGCCAGTCAGTTGTCAGCAAAGTTCGCTTGTCTAGATCAAACTTTTGGGTCGCCGCCGCCAGACTCTCAGCTTGAGGATCGACCACTGCCACTACCTGCGATCGAGGATTCTGCAAAAAATTTCGCAACAGATGCACACCCCACCGACCCACGCCAAAGACTGCAATTCTCGTTTGATGTGACATTGATGTTCCTAACGTTCTGAGTTTTGAGCGGTTCCCATTCAGCCCTCAAACGGACTCCGTTTCTTGACTCAGGGACACAAAAGCGACCTGGGCGGCTGCCTGTTCTGCGGCTTTGCGCGATCGCCCCATCCCTCTGCCCAGACATTTTCCCTGAAGCCAAACTTCTGAAGTAAATCGTTCGGGATCGTTGTGAGTTTTCCCAGATTCCTGGGTGCGATATTCAGGTAAGACTTTTTGACGCCCTTGAGTCCAACTTTGTAGGGCAGCTTTGTAGTTTTGCCGCGCCGGGTCTGCCAAAATCTCAGCAGATAAGGGTTCAAAATGACGATCGAGCCACGGGCGAACTAGCTGTAGCGTATGAGTACTCAGATAAAGGGCTGCAAGAACGGCTTCTAGAGAGTCTGCGAGACGAGATTCTTTGCCGGCCTGATCCGCCATCGCACTCGCAGAAACCAGCAAATAGCGATCGAACCCATATTCATCAGCAATCAAAGCGAGAACACGATCGCTGACCAGAACCGATCGCATTGCGGTAAATTCGCCAACCTTAAGATTGGGATAGGTTTCAAGTAAAAACTCAGCCGCCGCCAGTTTAACCACGGCATCCCCGACGAATTCAAGCTGCTCATAGTTGGCCTCAGCAGAAACAGTCGAGTGCGTTAGGGCCAGGTCTAGCAGCTCCCAGCGAATCGCAGCCTGCTCAAGCACGCCCAATCGTTGTAATAGGGTTTGTAACTGTTGCTGACGGCGCGGATAGTGTAAGGTCATCCTTCGATCAAGTGTAGAGAGAACAGTCTTCTTCTACCCTACTCCTTACGCCTCATCCCAACCGCCCATTTTTTACTTTCAAGCAGAGCGGAGAAACTCATAGGTGCGGCAAATCTCGCCGATCGTCGCCGTTGTCAACAGGGGAACTTCACAGGTTTCTCGCGTCGCTGCATCCAGCGTAATCGTAGTAACTTTTAGCTGATCAGAGGTGGGCAAAAAAGCCGTCGATTCTAGCTTGCCCAGATGCCAATGCTGAAGACGAACTTGCTCGATCGTCCCCGGAAACACCCCCGCCAAAAGCGCCAAGACCTCACTCGGTAAGCTAATAACAACCTGCCGCCCAAAGAATTCTTCAAACCCGGCCAGCAGTCTCTCGGCTCTCATCGCTGGATCGGGATGTTCGACAATTTTGTGGAGCCAGCGTCCCCATTGAATGCGCCGCCCATAGGCTCTGCGACGACCTTCAAGAGTGTGGAGGGGCAACAGTTCTGGGGAGCCGATCGCAATCACAGCTTGGTAACACTGCTCCGCCAAACTGCTGACGGCCGCGCCGGGGCCGGCAAACTCAGCATGAAACTCTTTGCAGAGAATCAGTCCACTCTTTTTTTGTTCGCTGATCGCTAGAAGGGGTTCAGAAGTGAGGGCAACTTCCGACCGTTGGGAGGGGATGAGGGTAGTAATCTGACTGTTCACGGGCTTATCCTACAGATCTGTAGGCACAGCGATCCTCTGGAATAAGGTAGACTTCCTGATGATTTCATCGTAAGTCAGGTTCCAGGCATCTTGTCGAATCGCGACAGCCACTTTGCGGAATCTACATAAATTAAATTTCTGCTTGAAAATTGCGGATTGGTGAAAAAGTTTGGGCGATCGCTTTGTAGCAGTTTTCGCGGCAGTTGATGGAAAGGTCAAGAAAGGGTGGAGTGAATTCAATCAAAAACGGCTCTAAGGCGATTTCCACAAAAGAAGTTAACCCAAGGTCGGGTGGGCATTACAGACATCGACGAGACGCTATGGGGCTAAATTTGGGAAATTTACGCAATGTGCGACTTCTTTGATAGAAAGCTCCCAAGTGATCAACGCAATGGTCTCAAGTCGGACTGTCGCGACAAAGTGGAGAAGAGCCAGTCATAAGCCGGGTTCTGTTCTTTGAATGCAAGCACGAATGCAAAACACGAATGCAAAACATTCAGAGGGCAGTTATCTATCTGGGACATCTGTTGCCAAATGCCTCAAGCGGATGCGCTCCCAAAAGTTTCCTTCTGACAGCTCGGAACTGGAAAAAGACCAACCATTGTTCCTTCGACCTTGCTCCCAACCGGGGTTTACCGAGCCAGCACCTCTCGATACTGCTGGTACGCTCTTACCGCACCTTTGCACCCTTACCAATGAGAAGGATGAGGGATGAGGGATGAGGGATGAATTTGTAGTTCTTCCGTCTACCTTTGACCTTCAGCCTGACAACTGGCGGTATTTTTCTGTGGCACTATCCTCACGATCGCTCGCACTGGGAATTACCCAGCAGGTCTGGTCTTTGGGGAGTCCGGACTTTCCTCAGACGGGTAAAAAACTTCTACCGCGTCCGCAACTGCCTACCCTGACTCTTCTCCATTTTCCAGTTTAGTCGGAGTTGGTGAACGATTACTTTTTGCGAGGGTTCCAAGGGAGGCCGGCTGTCCAGTCGAGTTTGGTGAGGGTAAAGGTGCAGATGACCTGGGTGCGATCGCCCGTGGGGGAGATAGTGTTGGGGCCAGTCAGACGCATGGTCAGATAAAGGGAAAATTTTACAGGTTCCTTCATCTCCATGAAGTTTTTGTAGCGTTTTCGCTGGGCTTCTGTAGATTTTTTGGGGTCTGGCTTCTCCAGATTAATGATGGTTTTGGCGATGTCCATTGCGCCATCGTCGCCTTTGCGGGTGAGCATGTCCTCAGCGACGATCGCTTCTTTGAGCGTTCTGCCGGGGGCGATGACACTAAACACTTGGGTTTGTGAAAGATCGAGGGTGGTGCCAGGGGGCAGGCGGGTGACACGGCGCGATCGACCATCAAGATCCGTCATTGAGCAGTAGTCCCAATCGATGTAGATGGGGTGATCCTGGGATTTGTTGTTGATGCTGATGGCGAGTTGTTTTAGCGTGTGAAATTCGTAGTGCGAGTCAAATTTGAAGCTAACGCCAAGGATCTCTGAGAGATTGTGGGCGGCAAGGTGCTGTTTAAGTTCGTCGTCGTTTAGGGCGATATGAAACTCATCGTTAAACGAGTCTACAATTTGGTACAGAACATAAGTGACGCATAGCAGATAGACCGTAAGAAGCACAAAGTCGAGTTCAGTCATCGTTGACCCCAAACCTAAAGACGACGGACTGTAGACCTTATACCATCTCATCTGGCGTTCAAACGATTTGTGAGGCAGTTTTGTTAGAGGTCTAGCGGACACCCAAGTGAGGGGTATGACCCCTTAGTCAAATCGATATGGGCCTGGAAAGAGCAGGTTATGAAGGCAAAAAAATCGGCAGAGAAGTCTGATTCTTCCCTACCGAATTGAATGACACAAACTAGGAGCAAACGAGATTCAACGTTCATCAGTCTGAGCGATGCTTTTTGGGGTGTTTGTAATCTCCTTGATAGGGTTGTACTCCGGTTTCGGGATAAGAGTCATCGGTGGGGCCAAAAATGCGAGACATGGCACCAGAAATGTACGAAACAACGTCATCAATCACTTTAGGAAGGCTCATAAAATTCACCTCTGAACAGGTTGATTGGATGTGAGCTTGAAGCGAGTTGTGTATCCTGAGTGGTCTTGATCCTATGTGATTGATTATGATGAATTTCGGTTCAATTTGGACGCAAATACATTATTTATTTACGTTTATCGACTCGTCTCAGAGAGTTGTTTATATTTCGATATTTTTGGATGAGTTTTGTTTCTGAAATAAAACAAATAGGCTTGCTTGAGTCGAGCTTTGCAATTAGTTCTTAATATTTCAATCAAAAAAATTGCTGCTTTGAGCCTGATTTGAGAGGAGCGATTTCTTCGAGTTACCTGCAAGGGGTCGTTCTTTAAAGACAATAAGTTTGTGCCTAAATTTCTATCAGTTTCTAATGTGATTTCTCTATACTCCTCCTACGATTCCTTTTTGGTGCGATCGCCAGAGGTTTTGATAGAAAGTACTATAAACAGAGTCGCTTAGAAGGGCTAAGTCGCCGTATATTTCGCCTTCTCCAGGTTTTTTACTCAACCATTTTGTAGTTTTCTGCACCTTCGCTTATTGATTTTTGGTTTTTTTAACTATAATTATGGAATGGCTTCAACGGAGTTTTTCTAGTGCCCTATGAGCCTCCGTAGCCCAAAAACAACCCTCATTCATCTAAGGAGAAACGGGTGGAAGACGCGGAATTAACGATCGCCCCCCATGACTACAGCCTTTTGACTGACCTATATCAGTTGACAATGGCAGCTTGCTACGTGGGCGAAAACCTCGATCAGCGCCGAGCCAGCTTTGAACTGACTGTCAGGCGTTTACCTGCTAAGTTTGGCTACTTGATTGCGATGGGTTTGGCTCAAGCGCTGGATTATTTAGAAAAACTTCACTTTAGCTCTCAACAGCTTGATGCACTGCGAGCTACGGGCATGTTTGATCAGGTTCCAGAACGGTTTTGGACGCTGTTGAGAGCGGCTCGTTTTACGGGAGACGTGTGGGCGGTTTCTGAAGGAACGGCTGTCTTTGCAAACGAACCTTTGCTGCGAATTGAAGCCCCACTTTGGCAAGCCCAACTGGTCGAAACCTATTTATTGAATACCCTGAATTATCAGACGTTGATTGCGACTCGTGCGGCGCGATCGCGAGACATCGCCGGATCACAAGCAACCCTTTTAGAGTTTGGCACTCGTCGGGCATTCAGTCCGCAGGCTTCTCTCTGGGCGGCTCGTGCAGCTTTGGCGGCGGGGTTTGATGCAACGTCCAATGTATTGGCTGCGGTGAAACTGGGGCGTAATCCGACGGGGACGATGGCCCACGCGCTGGTGATGGCGTTGAGTGCCATTGCGGGCAGTGAGTCAGATGCGTTTACCGCCTTTCATCGCTACTTTCCGGGTGCGCCGTTGTTGATTGATACCTATGACACGATCGCCGCCGCCCGTCAGCTATCTGAACCTTTTAGAAAGGGCGAACTTGATTTGGCAGGCATTCGTATCGATTCGGGCGATTTGGTTTCTCTGTCTCAGCAGGTGCGCGAATGGTTACCCGGCGTTCCGATTTTTGCCAGCGGCGACCTGGATGAGTGGAAGATTGCCGAATTCAAAGCCGCAGGTGCCTGTATTGATGGCTATGGGTTGGGAACTCAGTTGGTGACAGGTGCGCCCGTGAATGGGGTTTATAAACTGGTCGAAATTGATGATATTCCCGTGATGAAGGAGTCGCCCGGAAAAATCACGTATCCTGGACGCAAGCAGATTTTTCGGCAGGTTGAGAATGGAAGGGTGGTGAGCGATCGTTTAGGTTTAGTTAACGAATCACCGATCGCCTCAGAACAACCGCTGATGCAGCTTGTAGTCAAACAGGGACAGCGTTTGCAAGAGTTGGAAAATTTAGGAACGATCGCCCACCGTACGGCCGCTTCTGTGATCAGCTTGCCACCTGAAACCCGTGACATCAATCAACCAAATTCTATTCCTCTAACCCTTTCTGGCTCCCTGTCCCATCTCATCGAAACAACCCGAAAGCATCCCTAGCACTTCCTGTCATCCCTCATCCTCCCCTCCATGCAGCAAATTGCTCTTTTTGGAACTAGCGCTGACCCACCTACCACGGGGCATTTGACCATTTTGAGGTGGCTGTCTCATCGCTTTGATGAAGTGGCGGTTTGGGCTTCTGACAATCCGTTCAAATCGCATCAGACTGCATTGGAACATCGGACGGCGATGCTGCGGTTGTTGATTCATGAATTGGATTTGCCCAGGCTTCATCAATTGGATTTGCCCAGGCTTCATGAGTTGGATTTGCCCAGGCAAAATGTACAGGTTTATCCAGAATTGAGCAGTCCGCGATCGCTGATCACCGTAGAACGCGCCCAACAGCACTGGAACGGGGCAGAATTTACGCTCGTCATTGGTGCCGATTTGGTGAGTCAATTACCTCAGTGGTTTCGCGTCGAAGATCTGCTGAAACAGGTGAAACTATTGGTGGTGCCGCGACCTGGATATTCTCTCGTGAGCCAGGATCTAAACCGTTTGAGACAGATGGGAGCCGATGTGACGATCGCCGATCTCAGTGCCCCAGATGTTTCCTCGACCGCCTATCGTGAGCAGGGAGAGACTGAGAGCGTCACCCCGCCGATTCAAGACTATATCGATCGGGAGCAACTGTACGGATGTCACGCACGCAGAGAAAAACTGCCCATCCATTAAAAGGTGAGGCACTTGCAGACTTTAGGGTTGGAGTCGATAACGCCATTTTTTCGGTCGATACGGCGCAAAATCGGCTGTTGGTTTTGTTGGTGATGCGTCAGGAGGAGCCGTTTCTCGATCGCTGGAGTTTGCCCGGAACGCTGGTGCGTCGAGGAGAATCGCTGGAGAAAGCAGCTTATCGAATTTTGTCGGAGAAGATTCGCGCTCGAAATCTTTATCTAGAGCAGTTGTATACCTTTGGCGGGCCAAATCGCGATCCGCGTGAAGCTGATGACAGCTATGGGGTGCGTTATTTGTCGGTGAGCTATTTTGCGTTAGTCCGGTTTGCCGAAGCTGAACTAATTGCCGATGGTGTGAGTGGGATTGCCTGGTATCCGTTGGATCAGTTGCCGCAGTTGGCGTTTGATCACAACACGATTTTGGAATATGGACATCATCGCCTCAAAAATAAATTGGAGTACAGTCCAGTGGCGTTTGATGTGTTGCCAGAAGTGTTTACGTTGAGCGATCTTTATCAACTTTATACAACCGTTTTGGGTGAGAATTTTTCGGATTATTCAAACTTTCGATCGCGCCTCCTCAAGCTAGGTTTTCTCTGCGATACCGGAATCAAAGTTTCACGCGGAGCGGGCCGTCCAGCCAGTTTATATCGCTTTGATGCCGAGGCTTTTGCTCCTTTAAAGGACAAGCCATTAGTGTTTATTTAAAGCAAAGTTAGAACGAAAAGTGAGAATCGGCTTATGAGAGAACACTGTCTTTACTTAAGTGATATTTTAGAGGGAATTTCTCGTATCGAATTTTACACGTTGGAAGGGCGAGAAGTGTTCCTGAATACTCGAATAATTCAAGATGCGGCAATTCGTAATCTTGAAGTTATTAGCAAAGCAGTGAAACATCTATTAAATAAGGCTGAAGGCGTTTACTTTGATGATGCATTGAGAAATATTGAAAGGATAGGAAGTGTTTTGATCCATGATTACATCTACGTTGATTTAGATGAAGTTTGGGAAGTTATTAAGCAAGATTTACCAATCTTTAAAGCACAAATTACAGCGATCGCCCAAAATTTACAAGGAGATATTTGATGAAAGTTGCGATCGCTCAACTCAACCCCACGATCGGTGATCTCAAAGGCAACGCCCAACGAATTTTAGACGCTGCACATCAGGCATCTAACGAAGGCGCAAGGCTTTTATTAACGCCTGAACTTTCTCTTTGTGGCTATCCGCCTCGTGATTTGTTGCTCAATCCGAGCTTTGTGGAAGAAATGTCTAAAACGTTGCTTAAACTGGCGACACAATTGCCGTCTGGATTGGCAGTTTTGGTGGGAACGGTGGATTTGAACGTGCGATCGCTAACAACCGGAGGAAAGCCTCTTTTTAACAGTGTGGCACTTTTAGAACAGGGAAAGATTCGACAGATTTTTCACAAAAGATTGCTGCCAACTTACGACGTATTCGACGAAGATCGCTACTTTGAACCAGGCAATGAAGCGAATCATTTCACATTAGATTTAGGGTCAACGTCTATTCATATCGGCGTGACAATCTGTGAAGATCTTTGGAATGACGAAGAGTTTTGGGGTAAACGAACTTATAACTTGAATCCGATCGCTGACCTCGCTCAAAGAGGCGTTGACTTTACGATCAATCTGTCTGCTTCGCCTTATACAGTTGGCAAGCAAAAATTACGCGAATCGATGTTGAAGCATGGGGCAATTCGATTTAATCAGCCCATGATCTATGCTAATCAAGTCGGCGGAAATGATGATTTAATTTTTGATGGGAGTAGTGTAGTTGTCGATCGTCAGGGCAATTTAATCTGTCGCGCTCTTGGATTTGAGGCTGATTTTGTGACGGTTGATTACGATGTTGAAAAGCGAGATTTTTCGCCGAGTTCGATCGCGCTTGAACCTGACTGCGATGAGGCTGAAATTTGGTCGGCTTTGGTGTTGGGTGTGCGAGACTATGCGCGAAAGTGTGGTTTTTCTAAAGTAGTTTTGGGCTTGAGTGGTGGGATTGATTCCGCATTGGTGGCGGCGATCGCGGCCTCTGCTCTCGGTGCCAAAAACGTGTTAGGAATTCTCATGCCATCGCCCTACAGTTCTGATCATTCAGTTGGGGATGCTTTGGCACTGGCGCAAAATTTAGGAATTCAAACTCAAAAGTTACCGATCGAACATTTGATGAATGCCTATGATCAAACGCTAGAAGAACTCTTTGCTGGAACGTCGTTTGGTGTTGCCGAAGAGAACATTCAATCTAGAATTCGCGGCACTTTGTTAATGGCAATTGCGAATAAATTTGGGTATCTATTGATTTCGACAGGCAACAAATCTGAGATGGCGGTGGGTTATTGTACGCTGTATGGCGATATGAATGGGGGATTGGCGGCGATCGCTGATGTCCCTAAAACGCGAGTGTATTCAATTTGTGAATGGCTCAATTGTCGAAGTTCATCGGAACTAATTCCTACCAACATTTTGACCAAACCACCCAGCGCCGAATTGAAACCTGGACAGGTCGATCAGGATTCTTTACCGCCTTATGAAGTGTTAGATGATATTCTCGATCGCTTCATTCATCAACATCAATCTGCCACAGAAATTATCGCTGCTGGACATGATGCAACGGTGGTCGATCGCGTGGTCAAGCTAATTACAATTGCTGAATTCAAACGCAAACAAGCTCCTCCGGGAATTAAGATTACCGATCGCGCGTTTGGCACAGGTTGGAGAATGCCGATCGCCAGCAAACAAACCTCCTATTAACGAGTAGGATTTAGTAAGTCACAAACATCACCTGGATAAAGCGAATATGACTCAAACTAAGCAGAGGTTTTCAAGTTTTGAGGAATATCTTGGCTACGACGATGGAACGGACAATGTGTATGAATTATTCAATGGGGAGTTAATTGAAGTGCCGCCAGAGTCAGGATTTAATGTTGGGATTGCAGTTTTTCTGACAATTCAACTTGCTGCGATCGTAGGATATCTGAGAGTTAGACCTCATGGTTTAGAAGTTGAAGTGATGGGTGAACCTCGGAATCGATTTCCAGACCTGACCATTATTCGTGAGGAACACATTGCACAACTGGAGCGGCGCAATACCATTCGTCTGTCAATGGCTCCTCCTTTGTTGGTGGTTGAAGTGGTTAGCCCTGGCGACTTGCAGCGAGATCGTGATTACATTGCAAAACTGGGACAATATGGAGCGATCGCCATTCCTGAATATTGGATTATTGATCCCGAAACTCAGGTGGTGTCGGTCTGTGAACTAATGAATGGAGCTTATGAAATAAAGGAATTTCGAGGGAGCGACCCTTGCGGTATCTGCGAAGCAGCACGAGTTCAATCTCAGCTTGAAATCCTTCAAAATTTGCAGTTAACGGCTGAAGAGATCTTAAAAGCAGGCATTTAGAAAAGCGACATTTTGTCTAAGTTTCTATTGAGAAAATTTGTGCTGCGGTTAATGTTAATTCTGGAAAGGTATCGGAAATTATTCGGTCTTTTCCTCGAAATTGTTGCACTTGATACTCATTTTCAACTAGCTGATAAACCGAGAGGGTCGGCTGTTTGGGAGAGCCAATATATCGCTTTGCGCCCAGTCCTTTGAAATCGACAATCCAATACTCAGGAATGCCCATTTGCTCGTAGTCGGTCACCTTACGCCCATAGTCGGTGCCCCAGTTGGTGCTGACCACTTCTACGGCGAGTTTGATCGATTTGCCCTGTTCGATCGTCGATGATTTTTTCCAGCGTGGCTCGTCTTCAAGCGCTGCCTTGTCCAAAATAAGAATATCTGGTTGATAGCCAGTGTCCTCACCGGGAGGCTTCACAAGGTAGGTTCTGGGAATGATGTAGGGCAATTGCAGTCGCCGAATTTCCAGAAACAACTCACCTGTGGTAAACGCGGTCACTTCTTCGTGATCACCTGTTGGCAACATCTCAATTACGCCTCCTCTATAAAGCTCGTAGCGCCCTTCTCCATCGGGATACCACGCTACAAACTCCTCAAAACTCATGAACTTTGGCGAAGCTTGAAACATGCTGCTTGCCTCTCTGATTTTTCAACTGATATTACGATAACGCGAACCAAAAGATTTTATATTAATGCTGGAATACTTCCATCAAAATGCTTCAAGATTTGTGATAAGTTAGCCTTAATCCTTCCACTAAGCAGGTATCCAATCTTGAGGTTAAAGGGTACAGGTAGATCATCGTTTAGTCCGCATGATTTGCCGAACAAGATGAAGCCGAGACAATTTTGCCGCCTGTGGTTCAACGTCAGTGAAGAAGACGAGAAAGCCAGAGGTTACCGTACACAATGCGTAAAACTCCTTTCCCGCGTGATCGGCTTAGAAGAAGACACGGTTGAGCGCTGGGGTTCAGGAGTCGATTTCCCTGGGATGCCTGACCAATACGAAAATACTCTGGGCTATGCCATGACTATCAAACGAATGCTAGAGGAAGGCGGAAGGAGTCAACGCGAAATCTTTCAGGCCGTCTTGCAACAGCTAGAAGATTCATAAAATTTATTATTGCACTATTCTCCAAGTTTTTACTGGAAACTCTCATCCAAAACTCTTGACCCCAACTCAGGGGTTTTTTATTGTCAGAGAGTTCAACTATTTTTCATGACCTCCAAAATATGAGTTATCAAGACTCGCTCAAGCCGTGGGTAATTTATCGTCGCCTGCCCAATTTTCAGCGTCAATTGATTGAGAGATTTCGTCGTCGCCCCCACGCGGAAGAATATTTGAAAGCAATTCAAACCCTTGACCCAGATGGCGAATTTGAAATTGTCTACGAGATGGTTCCTACCAAGAACGATTTAGATGAAGCCCGATCGCTCCCGTCATACCCCCAGCGGTCGATTTACAACTAAAAGAACCAGAATTAGTCTTAAATCATTTAGCGCGATCGCCATTTCGACTCGATCACCCGATAAAGTAGAGTGCGATGATAGGATAAAGTGATTCCTCAGAATTCCGACCGATATACTGGGAAACAAAAATTTCTAATCATGTCATGGGTGATGAGTGAGCGAAAGCCAGCAGACTCGTTGCCCACTCCTGTCTCAACCTACCTCCTCACGATCGCAGCGCAATGGTACTATCTTCGACACCCAATTCCACCGCCCGCAAGCTTTCTAAAGTCGAAGGACTCAAAGATCGCAGTGACTTTTTGCGGGAACCCGTCGCGTCTGAACTTCTCCTCGACACGACCCATTTCACCGAGGATGCCATCCAGATCCTCAAGTTTCACGGCTCCTACCAGCAAGACAACCGCGACAATCGGGTGAAGGGGCAAGAAAAAGACTATCAAATGATGCTCAGAACCCGCAGTCCAGGTGGCTTTATTCCTCCTCAGCTTTATCTAGCGTTGGATGATATTGCCAATGAGTACGGCAATCAGACGATTCGAGCTACGACACGCCAAGGGTTCCAGCTTCACGGCATTCTCAAGAAGAATTTGAAGGCAGCGATCGCCGCGATCGTTCGCAACTTGGGGAATACACTGGGCGCTTGTGGCGATGTCAATCGTAACGTCATGGCTCCTCCGGCTCCCTTTAGAAATCGTCCTGAGTACCAGTTTGCCTACGAGTATTCGCATCGAATTGCCGATTTGTTGACTCCTCAAACAGGCGCTTATTACGAAATTTGGCTAGATGGTGAGAGATTCATTTCAGCCGAAGAGAATCCTGAAGTCGTCGCGGCTCGTCAAAAAAATGGGACTGGAAAGATCGTTCACGACAACCCCGAACCGATTTATGGCAAACATTACATGCCTCGCAAATTCAAAATTGCGGTGACGGTGCCTGGTGATAACTCGGTCGATTTGTATTCTCAAGATGTCAGTCTCGTCGTCATCACCAACGATCAGGGCGAACTCGAAGGCTTCAACATCTTTGCGGGTGGCGGATTGGGAAAAACCCACAACAAAGAAGAAACCTTTCCTCGGATTGCGGATGAGATTGGCTATGTCGCCAAAGACGATGTGTATGATGCCGTGAAAGCGATCGTCGCGACTCAACGAGATTATGGCGATCGCAGCGATCGTCGTCACGCCCGCATGAAATATCTGATCGAAGATTGGGGAGTCGAAAAGTTTCGCGCCAAGGTCGAAGAATACTTTGGTAAAAAGCTGGAGCCATTCAAACCTCTGCCCAAATTTGAGTATCTCGACTTTCTCGGCTGGCAAGAACAGGGAGACGGCAAGCTGTTTGTAGGCATTTCGGTTGAAAACGGTCGCGTCAAAAATGAAGGATCATTTCAGCTCAAGACGGCACTGCGCGAGATTGTTGAAACATACAATTTGCCAATGTTGGTCACGCCCAGCCAAAACCTGATTTTTTACGAAATTGATCCCGCTCAAAAGGACGAAATTCAAGCCATTCTGACTCGCTGCGGCATCAAGTCTGTCGAAGAGATTGATCCTTTAGTCCGCTACTCGATGGCTTGTCCTGCTTTGCCCACTTGCGGACTGGCGACGGCGGAATCAGAACGAGTCATCCCCAGCATTTTGGGACGGATTCGATCGCTCCTCACCAAAGTTGGGCTTCCCGACGAGCATTTCATCATTCGCATGACAGGTTGCCCCAATGGTTGCGCCCGCCCCTACCTCGCAGAACTGGGATTTGTTGGCAACGGCCCAGACACTTATCAAATTTGGCTTGGCGCTGCGCCCAACCAAACGCGACTGTCACAAACCTACATCGAAAAGCTGCACATTGATAATCTAGAAACTGAGCTAGAACCCATTTTTGTGTTATTCAAGAAATCGCGTAGTTTGGGAGAAAGCTTTGGTGATTTTTGCGATCGCCTCGGTTTCGATCAGATTCGTCAATTTGTCAGCAGTTACCAACTTTCAGAACCCATGATTGAAAATTCACTCGAAGATACGGCTGTGGCAGAAACGTCTCTAGAATCCGCCGCCGAAGATTCTGTAGAAGATACCGTCGTGGCCCAGGAGATGTCTGAGGAAGTTCTTGCCAAGCCCAAACGCAATCGAATTCCACGAGTCAGCATCCAGCGCGAAGTTTATCTCCGTCTTCAGCAAACCTCTGTCCAGCAAAACAAACCGATTACTCAACTGGTTGCTGAGGCGTTAGACGCTTATTTGCCGCCGATCGAGCCTTAGATCGCGATCAATTAGCAGCCCCCTAAATCCCCCACACGTAAGAGACTCTGAGCCGAAACTCTTATCCGGAAGTCTCCCAAAATTGGGGGTCAGAAGCTCTCCACATCGAAGCGAAAGAACTTGATGTAACTCACATTAATCCAACGTGAATTCGATGAGGTTTTTTTGCTTCGTTCTTCAGCGCTTCTGCCCCCCAACCCCCCAAAATTGGGGGACTTTCAGACAAGATCTTGGGTTCAAAGTCCCTCACTCGTGGGGGATTTAGGGGGCTGCCTCGATTCACAACCGCAGCGAAAGATTTCATCGAATTCACGTTAATCCAGTTGATTTCCAATTTTATCGGTGGTCGATCGCCCTTCAAAATTCCTTCAGCTTTAAACATTGGGTGAGCAAACATGTTAGCTACTCCAATCAATCTCTATCTAGAACCAGGGCAAAAAGTAACGCTTCAGCCTGTCTCGTGGCAGGAGTTTGAAGCAATTTTGGCGAACCTTGGAGAGCATCGCTCGTCACATATCGCCTATGCCCTGCTTGACTGACAAAACTAGGAAGCTGGAATGCAAGAGAGGACAGTAAATTC
>NZ_JBJPHS010000057.1:0-25916 GCF_052939495.1 Phormidesmis sp. 146-12
TCTACTGACACTGACTAGTTAATCGTACTACATCTACTTGAAAAATGCTGTATCTTGCGATCGGGCTACTAAAATCAGATTCGTCCCGCGAGAGGCTAATTCTTGAGCAAAGGCGGCTCCGATTCCGGCTGAGGCTCCGGTGATGAGGGCGGTGGGCATGGGGGGTGAGGGAGGAGGGAGGAGGGAGGAGGGAGGAGGGATGAAACAAGAGCGGGGTTCTAACGTGGGTTTGAATGCCAGGTTTTCGCTTCGTTGTTGGGTGCTTCTGCCCAATCCTTAATTCTGGAGGACTTCTAGATAAGAATTTCATCTCACAGAATACTTGGCGATTGATGTTAGCTTCGCAAGAGCCTTCGGCAACGCTGCTATCAGAACAAAGTCCACCTCCGTAGACTAACGGTTAAAATCACTCCTTTAGTCTGCGAAGGCACACTTTGTTCTTGTAGCCCCGTAGCCGAAGGCTCTTGCGAAGCTAATAGCAGTCGGAGGGCATCTATGATTTGTGCAGGAAGTCTATTGGGCGATCGGGACGGTCTGACGTTGGGCCACTAGAGAGCGATCGTAGTGGGCTAGGAAATCGGCAGGACTGTCGTAAATCTCCAGGGCACCTGCTAACTGAGAATCGTCAAAGTCACCTGTGCGGAAGGCAATTACCTGCACACCTGCTTTATTTGCGGATTCGATGTCGTAGGGCGTATCGCCAAACATGATGGCTTGCTGGGGCTGTAGGTGCCCTTTGTCGAGAGCAGCTTGTACGAGGTCAGGAGCGGGTTTTGAGGAATCAGCATCATCGGAGGTGGTGGTGGGTTGTTGCTCTAGTAAGTCGTCAACCTGGGCTGCTTTCAGTAAAACCGAAAGTTCTTCACTGGTCGCAGAACTCGCTACAACGAGCTGAAACCCTTCTTGTTTGAGTCTAAGCACAAAGTCTCGTGAGCCAGGAGTCGGAGGCAAGGTAGCGCCAAACTTGTTGATGATGAGTTCTTTGCGGCGATCGGCGATCTGTTTGCCAATGCCTTCTTTTCCAGACAGTTCAGAAGCCATGCGGGGCACAACTTGATCGCCACCCATTCCAATCAAAGGGCGCACGCTTTCAAACGCAACTTCGTAGCCATAGTCCGCAAACGATTCGACCCAGGCTTGAGCGTGAGCATCGTTGCTAATCACCAGCGTGCCATCAATGTCGAGCAAGATGCCTTTGACCATTGCATCCGAAGTCGCATTTTGACTGGAATTAAGAGACGAGTCTAGTTGAGAAAGACCATTGCTCACTGTTTCTTGAGTTTTGGCAGCGAGATTAGAAGCGCCTTGTTGAATGCTTTCTCCAGCATCCTCAACGTCTTGAGCAATCTCTTTTCTAGCTTTGTCTGCTTGGGTAGCGAGACGATCGATCGCTTGATTCAATGACGGCAGCGATTTACTTTGATTGCGAGTTGCATAGTAGCCCGACCCCGCAGATTTTGAATTTTGAACTGAGGCACTCAACGCCCCCAAAACGCCACCCAAAAGCGCACCCAAAACGCCTCCAGCCATTGCACCGAGTGTTCCGCCGATCGCGCTGACACCGACAACTCCAACCGCAGGATGTACAGAGGGTGCATTCACTTCTTTGAGGGCAGCATTAGCATTGTGATTGGCAGACTGAGCGATTTGTTCACTTGTATTTGTCATAATCAACCCCCGAATGATTAACGTCGCCTCATTCTAGAAAGTGCAACTCTCGGTGATGTCTGCTTTAAGGGCTATCTTTAGTTAAACGTTAGTAACTTAAGAACGGTGGGAGATGCTAACCACTCTTTATTCGACTTCCAGATTGAATTGATTAGTGATCGCATTCAGCACAATTGCTTCCTGAGACGAGATTTCTCCGCTGCTTTCAGCAATACGACGACATTGGGCAAGTAAGGGAATGGCAAAATCGCGGTTAAGTTGTTGTAGTAGCTTGTCTAATGGTTCAGGTGATTGAATGTTCGTCGCGATCGCTTCTAGAGAATGAGGTTCTAGTTTCAGGGTTTTGAGTTCGGGGAGAACGCTGTCCCAGGTTTTTTGAGGATAACTAGCTAAGATCATATGAACTAGAATTTGATCCATTACTGCTTGTTGAGCGATCGCAACATTCATATATTGTTCGCTCTCTTGCTGGATGGCTTTTAGGGTTTCAGCATTGGGTTCTTCAGTGGCTTCTCTCAACTTGGCTTCATAAAATCGACAAGCCGCATAGCCCAGTGAATATATCATCGTGGCATTGGTGCCCGCTCCGATCGCTGCGCCTGCTAGAGGAATGTTTCTCAGAAAGCCAAAACCTGCTCTGAGGGCATTGCTACCACCGAGCGCTAATCCAAAGATTGCTAATACTTCTCCTTTACGGTTTGGGTCACGCAGATCTAAGCCATAAGCGGCGGCGATTTCATATAACATTTCAGTCTGAATGGCGGTAGTAGCGGCCAGATCGATCGCCAATAGCGCCACTGCAAATCCCGGTAACATACTGGTGAGAAAGCCTGTTCTTCCGGCGTTGATGGCTTTTTTTACCATAATCCGGTGAGCAATCTGGCTAGGAGATTCTTGAGGATGCTGTTGTTGAAGTTGTTTGACTTCAGATTCGGCTCTATCAAAATCAACGCGATCGGTCATGCCAATTAGCCAATCTAATCTCAGCACCCCAACAATTTTTTGCACGATCGGGTTTCTCAAAAAGGGAATATTGCCCACCAGAGACAGGGCTTCTCCGGCTCCTCGCGCCAGGTTGCTAATCCATTGAGTCGGCTTTTGGGTCAGGGTTTTACCAATCTCGACGGTTGTACTGACGATCGCCATTCCCGCTTGAAAGGTTAGCCCGGCGATCGAACCTAGTAGGTTAGCCTGCTGCGAACGGGTCTCTAATGCATGAGGTTCTTCTTTTGAGCGACTTGGATCAGATTTGACCATTGTGATAACTCCTCGTTGCGATGATGGCACTCTATTAGATTGATGAGTTGTAGTAGAGAAAGTAGCCCCTCGACTGTGCTACGGTGTACACACAAGTCTATCGATCTGTCGTTGCTGAGATCCTTCGCCCCCTAAATCCCCGATTCTGGGGGACTTTGAGCCGTTGTCATAGCTTTGAACTTTGGAAATCTTTCCTTGGTCAAAGTCCCTCACTTGTGGGGGATTTAGGGGGCTGAAGCCGACTGAAACGAAGCGACAACGACTTGCGTGTATACCGTAGCTCGACTGTGAGAGGCTGTTTCGAGGGGCTTCTAGCTGTTCTTGTCGGTGCCTAATACTTCATTGATATCACCCACAATCTCACGCTTAAAGTTGCTCACTTTTTGAGACAGTTCTTGACGTTGAGAAGCAGTCAATAGATAACGATAGACAAACCAGCCTGTGTAAATGATTCCAACTAGCTCAAACAGTGGAGACAGAATTGGAACACTGGTAGCAACTGTCAAAATCGCGCCCAACAAGGTGAGAAGTAGATTCAGGGCTACGATCGCCAGCAGTGCCCAACCAATTGCTTTCAAGATCGGCCAATAGGGCTTTAGAACAGAAGAACTGTAGCCGATCGGGTCATCAAAAAACGCTGAAATTCTTGCTTTGTCTCTCAGCCACTCTTCGGTGGGAGGGGCAGTAACGGTTTTGTTTTCGATCACTAAAGGATCGCCTGTTGGCAGATCAATCACTGTGGTTTGGGTCGTGACTTCAGGCAATCCTGTGGTTTCGGTCGTCTCGGTTGACATGATGGAATCTCCTAATTTAGAAATCTGGACTGAACGGGACATTTCTAACCTCCCAAAAGCAGAAGGTCGAGTTAAGAATTTTGCAGCTACTTCCTGAAGGTACTCAACCAGAGGGATGACCTCATCTTGCTTAAGAGACAAGCCACCTCTCTCGATCGTCGTATTTTCTCAAGTAAAACTAGACAGACAACTTTAGATCGCGGTTAGCTGCTGAAGGAAATCGATCGCGTCAATTTCTAGTTCTCAAGAAGCCAGCGATCTAAAAGCTTTGTTAGATGTGTTGCTTAATAAAAGGCGTTGCAGGCAAGCGCAAAGCGCATTTCCTCTCCCTATCGTAGTTAAGCCACCTCCAAGTAGAAGTTCCACAACCCAGCCGCCGTGAGCATCAGGTGATCATCGAATTCAGGCACACGATTTCTATAGATGTCCGATACCGCACCGTAGCGCTTCATCCCCGCATGGGCATGTTCACAGACGACTCGTTGACGGCTAAACTCTCGGTTGTGCTGTTTTTGAGCCTCGCTGAGTTCTTTGCCTCTGGGTTTTTTGTGCGGCAGATGGACGTTGACAAACTCATTTTGCAATCCCTGAAATCCCAAATCTGCTTCGATTCTGACTGCATCGGGAATCTTGTCCACCCAGTCTGCTTCATCCAGTTGTCGCTTGTCATGGATCTTTCCGGGTTGCGCTTTCGTGAGCAAAATCACTCGCTTTTTTCGCGTGCTGCCCGTGATGTGTTTACGGGTATGCCGTCGTTTCTTGCCCGAATAATGCGCTTTCTGATTCTGAGTTTCCTGAGGGCGCTGCACGGGACGCTCTGTGCCGTCCAAAATCACTTCTTTCACATCGCGATAGCGCTCCAGAAACTGCTCCATACTTTCCAGCTTGCGCTCCGGCAAGACCATCTTTTTGCCTAAAGCCGTCTCTAAGATCTCCTGTAACCGATGCACCCAGCGATTGCTGCGTCCTCTCTCTAGGTCAAATAACCACCCTAAAACATCAAACGTGGGGTAAGTCTTGAAATAGAATAGGCTGAAGAACAGCTTGGCTTCCACACTCCCCAGTCGGGCTTTGCGCCCCCCTCCTCTCGCTCGTTTCCGGGGCTTGGGGTCGTGTTGCAGCGCTGCTTGATACCCCTCGTCGAAGACCGGGCACAACTCGTCAAACGCCTTGCGATTGAGTCCGGTTAGCGACCTCAATAGGCGATCATTGTCTAACGCTCGACTAATGTTGAACATCGTCTGCTTCTGCTCCTGAGGTATCACTAATCTACCTTATAAAGCAACAGGTCTAGCGTAGTTTGCTGTATGGTCATCCACCTAAGTTTATCTATCTTCAGGTGAATGGCACTTACTTAGGTCAATCAACGAGCTAGACTAGCTTTGAGAATTGAGCGAGGCTGCTTCATCAGGGGGAAGGCTTTCGGTCTGCGTTTTCTAACTCTAGGTTCATTGTCAAGTGGAGACTGGTCGCCCTGCACTGGCTAACCAACTGATCACCCGACTCACCGCCTTGCGACAACGCTTGTCGCTGTCGAACACCGGGGATAGAAATGCCCACAGCGTCACGAACGGATTAAACAGACGATCCCGATAGCTCACGTTCTCTTCGACCAAGACCCTGGCTATCACAGATTCAGGCAGGATCTGTTGAAACGGTAAACCGACCCTGTTGGCGAATGTTTGCTTGAGAATTTCAGCAGAGTTTGGCATAGTGGAGCTAGTTATTTTAGTCACTCCCAGCCTGTGACCTCAAAAAGACCAGGGTTGGAGCTTTTTCTTGCTCTATTTTCTCAAACCCCGACCCTTAAGTAAGTGCCATTCGTTTGAGGTTAGCTTTATGACAACGAATCGAGCTTCAATCTGGTCGCTTCTTTGGCAAATGATTACTTATGCTCGATCGCTGTATTGGACAGACACCATTCTCTGGCTATTAATTGCTGGACTGCCTGCTGTACCCGGTGTGATCATTCGCGAATTCTTCAACACATTGACGCGCCAATCTGCTTTCTCCTTTTCTCCCTGGGTATGGATTGCGATATTACTTGCAACAGGTCTAGCGCAGATTGTTGTTATTTTCAGCGGACGAATTACAAAAACGCAGCATCGTTTCACAATGAATAGTTTAATTCAGCGCAATCTTTTGTCGAAATTGCTAAATCGTCCCGGTGCTGAAGCTTTAACCACGACTGGCGAAAACACAATCTCACCCGGAGAAGTAATCAGCTTTTTTCGAGAAGATGCGAGTCAGATTGAAGATAATGTTGTGGGTACAAATGAAGTTTTAGGTGAAGGCATTTTTGCCATTGGTTCGTTGCTGTTGCTCTTAAGTGTAAATGCCACGATTACGCTGTTTGTATTTTTGCCCCTGGCGCTCATTGCGGTGATTCTGCATCAAGTTAGCGATCGCATTAAACGTTACCGTCGTGCCAGCCGTCAAGCGACACAGCAAGTAACCGGAATGGTAGGAGAAATGTTTACGGCAGTGCAAGCGATTCAAGTAGCTGGAGCCGAAACCAGTATGTTAAGCCATTTTCGACAATTGTGTGATCGCCGTCGTCAAGTGATCGTCAAAGATCAACTACTCAATGCAATTTTAAGTTCTAGCTTCGATAATCTTGTGAGCTTAGGAACGGGTGCAATCCTCTTCTTTGCGGCTCAATCCATGCAGAATAGTCAAACGTTGAGCGTTGGAGACTTTGCGCTATTTGTATATTACTTAGCGTATGTCACCTATTTTCTGGGGTTTTTAGGCGAGTTTATCGCGCTCTCAAAACAAAGCGAAGTGTCTTTTGAACGGATGCAAGCCTTGGTGAATGCAGAGGCGCAAACGCTCGTTGCCCATCATCCGCTCTATCTGCCAAGGTTGACTGGGCGAACTCCTCAACTACCTATCATTCAGCAGGAAGCAATCTGCGATCGCTTTGAAGAATTGCAGGCGTTCAATTTGACCTATCATTATCCAAACAGCGATTCCGGCGTTACTAATCTCTCTCTCCAGCTTCAACGCGGTAGTTTTACAGTGATTACTGGATCAGTCGGATCTGGTAAAACGACGCTATTGCAAGTTCTTTTGGGACTATTACCTCTGCAATCGGGAGAAATCCTTTGGAACGGACAGAAGATTGCTGATCCGGCTCAGTTCTTTGTTCCGTCTCAGAGTGCTTACACGCCACAAGTTCCCCAACTGTTTAGTACAACGCTGCGAGAAAATATTCTGCTTGGGCTACAGAAGAGCGATGAGGAAGTCCGAAATGCGATCGCGCTTGCAATGTTCGATCGAGACTTAGCAATGATGCCCGATGGACTCGATACCCAGATTGGCTCTAGAGGAATGCGGCTTTCTGGCGGACAAATTCAGCGAGTTGCTGCGGCTCGAATGCTGATTCGTCAACCGGAACTCTTAGTCTTTGATGATCTGTCGAGTGCTTTGGATGTTGAAACAGAACAAAAGCTTTGGTCGAAGCTATTTCAGCTTAGCTCGCAGTCTTGGACACCTACGTTTCTTGTAGTCTCTCATCGGCGAGCAGTTCTTCAACGGGCCGATCGTATTCTTCTACTAAACAAAGGCAGGCTTGAACTAGAGGGAACTTTTGAAGACTTGCCTCTAGCCTATACTGAGATTCAATAATTGAGAATGAGTTTCATCTATGATACGATGCTCCTATTCATTTTACAGTGCCAATTGTAGAGAATGGCAATTACTCTTTCGCAGCAAGATTACTGGGAACTCATTTGCTCTGAAGTAGAGGCTCCACAAATGTTGTCAAATTTCGACTGCACTTGGAAATATTGTGGTGAGCTTGGAGCGGGCTATTACCGAGAGATTCAGATTCGAGATGGCGTGGAGTTAGCGATCGCGGAAGATTACTTTCGTGAGGAACTTAAAGTAGTTACCTGCGATCGAGAACATCCTCTAGAACTGAGCTATACGCTGATTGGAAGCGCCGCATCTAATTTAGACGCTGCCAATGCGGGTCAATATATTTTTTGTGGGAGCGGCATGGCTCCCGGTGAAGCACTGCAAATTGCAGAAAATCAACGTAATCTGAGAGTAACACTCCATATTGATCCGGCTGTTTTTTACCAATGGATGCCAAGTCTGACGAAGCAAATTCCGGTCGAAATTGAGAATTGGTTGAAACCCGCTGACCAACCCTACTACACCCAAGTTAGCCAGACAACAACTGCAATGCAAGCTACACTTCAGCAGATTTTGCAGTGTCCATTTCAGGGATTGACTCAGCAGATGTATCTAGAAGGCAAAGTCTGGGAACTGATTGCATTGCACTTTGCCCAGACTGCCAAAACGGATCTAGATCGTGTGCCCAAACCGTTGAGATCAGATGACATTGAGCGAATTCACTATGCTAAAGAAGTGCTAGTTGCTCGGTTAGACGAGCCGCCCTCTTTGATTGAGTTAGCTCGGTTGGTCGGGATCAATGACTGTAAGCTTAAAGTAGGCTTTCGTCAGGTGTTTGGTACAACAGTCTTTGGCTATTTACAGGACTATCGAATGGAGCGATCGCGGCAGTTGCTAGAGTCCGGAGATCTCAGCATTGCAGAAGCGGCGAGAGCAGTTGGATTGGTGAATCGCAGCCACTTCGCGATCGCGTTTCGCAAGAAGTTCGGGGCCAATCCTAGAGATTACCGTCAATCGGTTTTGAATCGATGCAATGTAAGTTAAAACTCCGTTCACCGTTCAAAAAATTCCGTTCACCGTTCACGCGATCGCAGAATGCTCACGATTATTCGGTATGCTTCTGAGAATATTTCCTAAGTATTAGGCGGCGAGTGGAGGAGTGATGGCAAGTTATCGATCGATAATGTTGGTAGGGAGCATTGTGTTGATTGCTCTGCCTTGTATTGCATCAGAGCGCGATCCAGTAGAGAAGCAAAGTGGTAAGGCTGAGATTGTCGATCATTCAATTTCTACCTTAAAAGATTGGAAACAACCTGCAACAACCGTTGAAGAATGGCAATCCCAAATTCAGGCGCAACAGACCGTTAATCAGAAACCTGATGAGGATCAAGAAGAAGAAATTGTCATCACAGGAGATCAACAACCGAGCGGTTATCGTGTTCCAAATGCGACGACTGGTACAAGAACCGACACGCCGATTCGAGACATTCCGCAGTCCATTCAGGTGATTCCGCAAGAGGTTTTGAGAGATCAAGGATTAAACGCAACGAGCAATCCATTGGGCAATGCAGTTCAAAACGTCAGTGGTGTTAATAATTTAGGACTTTATCAAGGGTATGAAAACAGTTTGAGAATTCGAGGATTTCGAGTTTCGACCTTTGATGGCAACTACTTTCGAGATGGCATTCGATACTTTACGTTTGGTGCTTTAGAAACGGCTGACTTAGAGCGAGTGGAGGTGCTGAAGGGGCCAGCATCAATCTTGTTTGGTGAGGCAGAACCCGGAGGGATTATCAATCTAGTTTCAAAGCAGCCGCTTCGTAATCCGTATTATTCCCTTGAAGGATCAGTTGGAAGTTATCGATCGGTCAGAGTCGGAGCCGATTTCTCTGGTTCCATTAACTCAGAAAGAACAGCACTCTACCGCTTTAATGGATACTACAAAGATGCAGGAAGCTTTCGAGATTTTGTGTCTAGCGAGGGCGTGTTTCTCTCGCCTGTAGTGCAATTAAATCTTGGGCAAAACACAACACTCACGCTCAATGCAACATATCGAAATGAGCGGCGAACAACCGACGATGGCTTTGTTGCGATCGGAACTGGAATCGCCGATTTACCTCGAAATCGCTTTCTGGGTGAACCGTTTCAAGAATTTAGCGTGAATGACTTCAGCATTGGCTATCTACTCACTCACAAGTTTAGTGAGCAGTTGACCCTGAGAAATGCTTTTCGCGCTCAGTGGGTGAATCCAGAGCGATATTTCCCATTGCGGAACTCGATCGATGAGGCTACTGGAGATTTAGAATTAGCAACCTACTTTGCGGCTGGGGAATATCAAGCGATTACCACTCAGACGGATTTGATCGCCAAGTTTTCGACGGGAGCAGTTCGCCATCAATTGCTATTTGGAGTAGACTACGAACGGCAGATTAATAAGCCAAAATTCGCGATCGGTGATCCCTATCGAACCATCAACATCTTTGATCCAATCTATGACGGGATTGAATATCCCAAGGAAGAACTCTACAATTTCTTCCGCAACGATACAATTCACAAACTAGGAATTTATCTTCAAGACCAAATTGAACTTGCACCCAACTTTAAGCTACTGCTTGGTGGACGATTTGATAGCTATTCGCAGCAGCGTAAAGAAGAATTTAGTGGTGAACCCAGACAAGAATTCGAGCAGCGTGATAGTCGGCTTAGTCCTCGATTTGGTGTGGTCTATCAACCGATTCCAATAATCTCGCTCTATGCTTCTTATACCACTGCATTCAGGGCAAGTTTTGCAAGCAATCGGAATGGGGATGGTTCTCCGTTTGAGCCTGAAACAGGTCAGCAGCTAGAAGCTGGGATCAAAACCGATTTAGCTCGAAATTTAAGTGCAACCCTCGCGTTCTATGACTTGCGAAAGAAGAATGTGACAACCGATGATCCTAACTCTAGTGATCCTAACGATCAAGTACAAACTGGAGAACAAAGAAGCCGAGGGGTTGAATTTGATCTAGCAGGTGAGCTTGCTCGTGGTTGGAAAATCATTGCTTCTTATGCTTACATTGATGCTTTTGTCAGCCAAGATGAATCAGGATTTGAAGATAAACGACTCGATAATACTCCCAAGCATTCAGCAAGTTTGTGGACAACTTATGAAGTACAGCGTGGCAGCTTAAAAGGATTTGGCTTAGGGATTGGCGTTTACTTTGTGGGCGATCGCTTTGGAGATTTGTCCAACACTTACACCATTCCAAGCTATGTTCGGACAGATGCCTCTATCTTCTACAATCAAGACAAATGGCGGGCTGCAATCAACTTCCGCAACCTGTTCAACACAAAATACTTCACTGGCTCTGATGAAAGTCGCTTCGGAGTTTATGTTGGCGACCCTTTTACTGTTACAGGTTCAGTGTCAATTGTATTTTAGGAGATCAGAGGGATGAAATTCTGCGATCGCATCGTGTGGTTTTGCTTCGGACTGTTCATCAGTTTGCTTCTAGCTGCCTGCACAGTCGATCGCAGTTCCCAAATTCAATCAGCCGCTGACTGTCGCATCGTTCAACATAGCGCAGGGGAAACTTGTGTTCCTCGCAATCCTCAGCGAGTGGTGACTTTAGATGCGATGAGTTTAGAAAGTGCGATCGCGTTAGGCATTCAGCCGATCGCTGCTGTCAATGTTGACCTAACCTCTCCCCAACTCAAACAAAAAGCAAGCACAATCCTGAGTGTAGGAAGTAATGGTGAGCCGAATCTAGAAAAAATTTTGGCGTTGAAACCTGACTTAATTCTAGGGGCTGATTATCTATCTTCCATTTATCGCGAAGCTTCTCACATTGCACCAACAGTGTTGACGAAATTTAACCATAGCGGCGAGTGGAAGGATGAATTTGCCTTTATTGCTGCAACTTTAGGACGATCGCAGCAAGCTGAGAAAGCAATGGCAGACTATTACCAGCGCCTAAAAGAGTTCAAAGCTCAAATGGGCGATCGCTTACAAACAACAAAGGTCTCGATCGTATATCTATATGCAGAGATGATCACGGTTTATACAACAGTTGGCTTTAATGGCAGTATTCTCAAAGATGCAGGTTTAGCTCGCCCTGTCTCACAAGATTTAGATCTGGAAGCAACTCAGCAGAAAGGTCTCAGCCCGATTCAATACAGAATCTCTAATGAGCTATTCGATGCTGCCGATGGCGATATTATCTTTATGATTGTGACTCCAAGTGATTCTAAAATTGGCAAAACACGCGATCGTCTTCTATCCGATCCGCTCTGGTCAAAACTCAACGCAGTGCAGCAGGGCAAGGTTTATGAAGTTCTGGATTACTGGATTGGAAGTGGTCTATTCGCTGCAAATGCCGTAATCGATGATTTGTTTAAGTATGTTCCTTAGACTTGTAGAAGAAAGAGCCAGAGAGACCAATCGCGATCATGCTAAATGCACAAGCTGTATAAATCAAAGCAAAGCCTGATCCAGGGCTTGCACCAAAGATCCACTTGATCAATCCTGTTGAAGAAATCATTGCAGGTTCAACAATGCGATCTGCTTTAGCAGATATCTCTGCGAGATCGCCTAACGGGCCCGCCACGAGTGCTGCGATCGCTGATAAACATTGAGCTAAAAACGAATTTGCCGCAAACACTCTTCCTTGGGCTTCGGGGCTAACTTTTGCCATCCAAATCGCAGTTTCGGAGCTATCCATTAACGGAAAGTTAAACGAAGAGCAGAATTGAGCAGGAAGCCACACTTGAGGAACTCGCCCTAAGCCTACAGTCATTTTGCTCAACCCTGCGCCAATGATTCCACTGAATACTCCTCGAATTGGCTGTTTGAAACCTCCCCAAATGCTAATCACGATCGCGCCTGTCACGCCACCAATTCCCGCTGCTGTCCCAATCTGCCCCAGGACTGCGGCACTTCCGTTGGTTCTTGCCAAAACCATTGGAGTGTAGAGCGTTTCACCCAGATCATGCACAAACCAGAAGGGAAGTATTAAAACTAGCAGGTTGCGTAGAGGAGCATGGGCGAGAAGGAAGTGAAAGCCAAACATCAGATCTCGTCGGAAATTGAACCTAGCCGACTGTTCAGGCATTTCGGGTTGAGGAATTCTGCGAGTAAGGAGTGTTGCGATCGCGACAAGAAAAGTCAAGCTATCAATTCCTAAAATGCCTCCCACTCCAATGATCGGATAAAGACTCGCTGCGAATGCTGGCGCTAAAATCAACGAGCCATAATGTAATGCTGATCCCATACTACTAGCACGGGTGTAGTGTTGCTGAGGAACAAGTGAGCTAATTGAAGCAGAGTAAGAAAGCTCTTGAAGCTGGCTAAAAACGCTAGTAACCGCAGTCGTTAGATATAAGTGCCAGATTTGCAGATTGTGAGTCAAATATAGAAATAACAATAGCAAGCTGGAAAGAGCCGCGATCGTATCGCCTAAGACCATCAGGCGTTTGCGGTTAAAGCGATCGACAATCACACCAGACACTAAACTAATCGCAATTCGAGGAACTTGAAAAAAGAAGCCAACTAGTGCTAACGAGGTTGCAGAACCCGTCGTCTCCCATGTCCAAAGTTCAAGAGCAAATCCGCTCATGTAAGTGCCGATCGTCGAAACAAGCTGACCGAACCAGAGAATAATAAAAGTACGCATTCGATCTCGTCTAAGCAAAAGTAAGTCGGGTCATGAAGTCGCTCGAATGGTTGGATCAACTAGATACTGAAACAAATCATCGCTCGATTAAGCTTTTCTATCGGCTAAATGTTTCACCAGATCATTGAGAATTTCGTTTGCTGAAAGCACACTGCCAAAAATCCAATAGCCAGAATCAACCGTGTAAACTCGTCTCGCTTTTACTGCATTGAGTGTTTGCCACAATGAACTATTTTGATAAATCTGGAAGTTCTTTTCAGCACCTGGATCAAGCGCAACAAAGATTGCATCTGCCTCTAGCAAATCTATTTTCTCTAAACCGACATTGACGTAGCCATACTCTGAGTTCGGTATCTGCTGAATCTGCCGCTGAATCGCAGGAATAGTGAATACCTTAGTATCATCTAAAACGCTAACGGCAAATGAGTTTTGATTCAGAAATTGCGTGAGTTGCAGATCTGTGTAGAATCGCATTATGCAAATCTTGAGATCCCCAGCTTTTGAAGCAAATTTTGATTTCATCATTTCAATTCTCTGCTGATAGTCACGCAGTCGTTTTTCCGCTTCAAACCTTCTGTCAACAGCATCCGCAGCTTTCCGAAGCGTTTGCTTCCAACCTGTTTGCGAGTACTTGATCGACACAGTTGGCGCAATCTGAGAAAGCAAAGAATAGATGTGAGGTGTGATAAACACTCCTAGAATCAAATCAGGATGCAACTGAACGATTTTTTCTAGGTTGGGTTGCCCTTCTTTGCCTAAATCCGCGATCGCACCGACTTGATTCTGTACCAATGATATTTTGCTTGCCACACGATTCGGAATTGTAGATGCGATCGGCTGTATCCCCAGCGCTACCAAAATCTCTAAACTCTCTTGATCCATCACAATCACTCGTTTCGGATGGTGAGGAATGCAGCTTTCTCCGAGTTCATGCTGAACAATGCGACAGTCTGATACTGTTTGAGCTTGCACGCCGATCGCATGAGTTTGAAACAACCCCACAAGCAACACTCCCATGAGGAACAATGAAAGATGCCGCCACCAGGCGTGAGAGATTAGAACGTCCAAGAAACTGTCCCCCTGATTGTAAACGGAGCGCCATAGTAAACGCGCAGTGGACTTTCTGCTGTTTCAAAATAGCTGATGTCGAACAAATTCTCAATGTTCAAGCCAATTCGATAGTTATCCCGACGGTAGAACAGCGAAGCATCTGTGCGAGTGTAGCTGGGAACTTCAAAAGAGTTATCTAAATCGCCTTGACGCTGACCGACATAAAAGATGCCAAGACCAACCCCCAATCCTTTGAGAGAACCTGTTTGAATTTCATAAGTTGTCCACAAACTGACCGCGTGTTCTGGGACATTGTTGAGACGGTTTCCGACGGCGATCGTATTATCCGCCGTAATTTGAGCATCCGTATAAGCATAAGCCGCCGCAATCTTCCATCCTGGTAGAATTTCGCCTGCAATATCCAGTTCAATCCCACGACTTCTTTGCTCTCCGGTTTGAATTGAAAAATTTGGGTTTGCAGGATCAGTCGTTAAAACATTCGAGCGAGTAATTTCATAAAAGGCCAAGGTTGTCGATAATCTGCGATCGAGCCAGTCTGCTTTTAGTCCCACCTCATACTGAGTTCCCCGCTCTGGCTGAAAAAGACTTCGATCAAATGCAGTTCCCACACTTTGCAGAAAAGAGCGACTGTAACTTGCATATAATGAGAGCGAATCTGTCGGTTGATACACTAAGCCAACTCTTGGACTAAAGACTTCATTCTGCTGAGAAGACTCAGAACCGCTTGCAAGCTCGATCTTCTGGCTCACAATGTCGAATCGCCCACCGAGTAATAATTTCAAGTTTGGCAGTAAATCAATCTGATTTTGCAAGTAAACTCCAAACGCATTTGTGATAAATGGCTCTCTCGGAAATTCTCCAAGCAGCTCTCCTCTAGGCTGTCCATACACCGGATTAAAAATATCGATCGGAGCTAGCGCAAACTGTCGATTACTAGCTGCGTAGACATCTCGATTAAAATCAAAACCAAACAGTAATTTGTGAGCAATGCTTCCTGTCCTAAAGCTTCCAACAACATTCGTATCAAAAGCATAGTTATCTTGAGACTGATCTTTTGTGCTAAACAATCCCCGCTCTAAAGTGCGATCGTCATCTAAAAGAGCCGATGGAAATAAAGAGTTCTGAGGCGTTCTCAAGAAAGTTACTCGAAACGCATTTTGTAACTGCCAATTGTCACTCAAACGATGTTCTAGCGCATAGCCTAAACGCACCGAAGAGCGGTTGTTTTTATCCAACTCGTCGTCAGGTTCACCAATAAATCGATTCCGAGGTAGCTTGCCATTAATGTTTGGCAGTACTGTTCCTCTTGCAGGCAAGCCGCGTGCATTCGGTTGCTGAGAAACAGTGTATTCACCTTCAAAGGTCAACCTTGTTGCTGGGCTAATTTGCCAGGATAGAACAGGAGCAATCAGATAGTTTCGTCGATCGAAGAAATCAATAAATGTTCCAGTCGTCGAAGCCCCGGCTGTGAAACGATAGAGCAACGTTCTAGAATCATTCAGAGGACTCGTGAAATCTAGCGAACCCCCATAGGTATCGAAATTCCCGATCGATCCTTCAACATTGTAGCGAGGAATCGATAACGGTTTTTTAGTCACAACATTGATCGTGCCACCTGGAGCGCCTTGGCTAAATAGCGCACCTGCTGGGCCTTTTAGCACCTCAATCCGTTCAATGTTGGGCACAGCGATCCGATTAGTAATATTCGTTCCATCCCGTAAACCATTTCGGAAAATATTGCCACCTGCGAACCCGGTTGAAAATCCTCGAATTGTGAAACTTTCAAATGCAGATTGCGAGGATTCGCCTGCGGTGACTCCAGAGACAGTCCGAAGTGCTTCACTCACACCTTGCACCTGTCGATCTTGAATCAGTTCTTGCGGAACAACTTGCACCGAGAATGGCAAATCCCGAATCGGTGTATCGGTTCTGCTTCCAGTTGTTGCACTAGGTACGCGATACCCCCGCTGACCTTCCCCCGTCACGACAATCTCTTCATCTGGCTCTTCCTGCTCCGGGTTAAGACTATAGGCAGCATTTCCCGCTCTCAACGTTACTTCTTGTTGTGGTAGGGCATTATTTCCGATAACACTGACTCGAATGCGGGTTGCATCCTGCTGCACAACCTGAACAGCCGAGATTCCTTCAGACGGGTTTTCTACTCTGAATGCTGGTGCATCGGGCAATGCCAGAACAGCGTTAGGGATGTCTGCGATTAGGCTGTTGCCTTCGGTGCGGAATTGGGTAGTGTCGATCGCTAAAGGCTTACCATCAGCCGTAGTTAGCGTAATTTCTAACCCCGTAGCAGTTCGATCGATCCTCACTTCTGTTACTTTGATCGTCTCTGCCTCGATTTGTGCCATCCACTCCTTCAGGCTGGTGGCAGGTCGATTGCTCCGCAAGCTTCCAAGGGAACCAAGGGCGCGAATCCCAGACACTTGAGAATTATTTTGAATTTCTGCTGCCCAACTTGCTTGAGTCGTGAGTACTGATGTCAAGCCTAAAAACCAGAGCGCAAATGTTTGATCCATCTCCCCATCCTCTACACCAAGTCTTGAGAAGCTTTTCATTCCATCAATTAGGAAATCTTCTCAACTGCAATGTTTTGAATATTACGATGAATCAACAGTCTGCCACTTTGCCGAAACGGAATTTTTGTTTGCTCAAACGGAACTTTTTTGATGTTGCAGTGTTTTTGGACTCACTCCGAAGGTTTTGCGAAAGGCAGTACTAAAAGCACAAAGATTTCTGTAACCCACTTTACGAGCCACCTCTGTCACGCTCCATTGACGATCGAGAAGCAGCGATCGCGCTTGTTCCATTCGGTGCTGATGCAGATAGCCAAATATAGTTGTGCCAAAAACTTGTTTAAATCCACGTTTTAGCGAACAGTCATTCAGTCCGACTTGTCGTGCTAAAGCCAGCAACGATGGGGGATTGTCCAACTGTTGCAACAGAATTTCTTTTGCATGATGAATCTGATCGATATCTTTACTTCGTGGAACAGTCGATCGCGCAATTGAGGCATCACTCGAACAAGCTTGATCGATCCACAATGCTAAAACTTCGATCGATTTACTCTCCAGATACATCTGCTTGACCATGCCTTGATAGGGACAACCTAGCATTTGCTGGAGGGCAAGTTGCATCGCGGGTGTAATCGTGTGAACAGGTGAAAAGGGAATTGCTTCATCTCCGTCTAGCATTTGCTGGATTTCAGGCGGTAAACTCTCTATTTGATCACCGATGAGAGTCCGAAATTGCTCTAGTTCTAGATGGATATCAACTTCTATCGTCGTTGTGCGGGATAGTCCTTGAAATTGCCCTCCCGGTGAAATTGAACCCGCGAGGAGATGCTGACCTTGATTGAGTTGTACTCCATTCGGAAGTTGAAGCCCTGATGAAAGAGTAAACATCCATTCCAGACAGCCAATGTCTCCGGGTGGTATGCAAGCAACAATCAAATCATCTTTAAGTTGGTAATGATGAAAGGTTAAGTCAATGCCATTTCGTAACTCAATGTCTCGCTTATACCCTTTGCCTAACATTTGCGGACATTCAGCTATACGATCGCTCTTATCTTCTGGGTCAACTTGTCGTGCCTGTTGACGGCTCACCTGCCAAAAGTCCTCACAAGTTTCGTCAGACAGTACACTTGTCATATCGGAATGGTTTGCTAAAGGGGATAGTCAAGGCACCCTACCACAACTGAGAATTAATATCAATAGATTATTTCCTTCCCCGTGCAAAATATTCAGCAAAAAATCCGTTTAGGAGCCAAAAAACTCCCGATCGCCGCCAAAATCATCTTCTCTATCAAATCGCTCCACGGTAAACTATGCTGTAATCTTTTTTGGCTCTTGAGATTAGTGCGACAATGCAGAACGCCCTTCAACAATACAAACTGCTGCTCGCTGATTATCTCAAGCCTCAATGGAAGCATGTTTTGGCATTAGCGATCGCACTTCTTACTAGCATCGCGCTCCAGATTATCAATCCGCAAATCTTAGGATACTTCATCGATACAGCCGTTCAGGGTGGCTCACAGCAAGCCTTACTTACCGCAACGATCGCGTTTATTACGATTGCGCTTCTAACTCAAGCAGCTACGATCACTGCAACTTACCTGAGCGAGATTGTTGCCTGGACTGCGACTAATGCCCTTCGCGTTGATCTGGCAGCTCATTGTTTACGCTTAGACCTAAGCTTTCATAAAGCTCATACACCTGGCGAGTTATTAGAAAAAATTGATGGTGATGTCAATTTACTGTCTAAATTTTTCTCTGAGTTAGTCATTCACATATTAGGAAATGGCATTCTTCTTTTCGGAATTCTAATTGCTCTCTGTTTCGAGAACGCTTTAGCAGGAGTCAGCTTAACTGCTTTTGCTATCATTGCCCTAACTGTGTTACTTGCACAAAGAGCAATGGCGATCGCACCTTGGGCAGAGTACCGCCAGATTAGTGCTGAGTATTATGGAACAATTGGCGAACACATTGCTGGACGAGAAGATCTTCGGGCAAATGGCTCAATCAGCTATGTCATGATTCGCTTCTATGAATTGCTGCAACGTTGGCTTCCAATCTACCAAAAAGCGAGGTTTGCTAGTACTGTTTTATGGTTTACCAGTGTGGGGTTGTTCACGATTGGAAATGCGATCGCGCTCTTCCTCTGTGCCTATCTCTGGTCTAAAAATGCGATTACGATCGGGACTGCTTATCTCATCTTTCACTACACGAATCTTTTAGCACAGCCGATCGAGCGAATTCGAGAAGAACTTGAACAACTGCAACAAGTAGAAGCGAGTATTCAACGCATTCATGAGCTACGAAACACACAATCAGCGTTAAGCGATCAAGGACAAGCCGTTTTACATTCTGGTGCTTGTGCTGTTTCTTTTGAGCAAGTGTACTTTCAATATGAGCCTAAGAACTGGACACTGCACAATCTATCGTTTTACCTTCCAGCAGGTCAAACACTTGGAATACTAGGACACACAGGCAGCGGCAAAAGTACGATCGCTCGTTTACTACTACGGCTCTATGAAATTCAAGCGGGTGAAATTCGCTTAGGGAACTGTGCGATCGCAGATCTTTCACTCTCAGACTTACGATCGCGAGTTGGGCTAGTAACGCAAGATGTCCAGCTATTTCAAGCCAGTGTGCGCGATAATCTCACCTTTTTTAACGATCGCATTCCAGAGACTTCCATCTTAGAAACACTGGAGGAGCTAGGATTAGCACAATGGCTGCGATCGCTTCCCAATGGGCTTGATACTCAATTGGGAGCAGATAGCAAGGGTCTATCTGCTGGACAGGCACAGTTACTTGCATTGGTGCGCGTCTTTTTGAAAAATCCTAGCTTGGCGATTCTGGATGAAGCTTCTTCTCGGTTAGATCCACAAACCGAACAATTAATTGAAGGAGCAATTGATAGGCTGCTTGCAAAGCGAACAGGAATGATCATTGCTCATCGTTTGCAGACTTTACAACGAGTCGATCAGATTCTAATTCTAGAGCAGGGAAAAATTGTGGAATATGGCGATCGTAAAACCTTGACGAATCAACTTGATTCACGATTCTCACAGTTGCTTAGAACGAGTGCGAATCAGAATGACTTATAGTGATGCACAACTTGGTCAAGGTTGTGAGCGATGGGTAAAACTTGGAGGAATCAGCTTGCTAATTATTGATGTCGTTTATCAAGACGATATTTACCTTGGGGATGCCGCACCCGAAGACATTTATTCAGCAGAGTCTGAGATCGGATCTCATCTGAGGGGAGATTGCTGTGGATTGGAAGCAGGCAAGAACTTTCGTAATTGCTCAACCCCCTTGACGGATGGAGAGATTTGAGTAGGGTAAAGAAATGGACAACCTGCCCAATCTCAAAGAACTGTCAAGCGAGGCAAAAGATGCCTCTTTCCTCTGGACGCAGCCTTGAGAGTGTGGCTATTTACTGGCGCTACAGTCATGCCCTGAGCTACCCACGCTTGTCGCAGATGTTTGCCCAAGTGTTTGGACTGAGCATTTCAGAGGGCGGGCTTGCCCAACTGGCTGCGTCAAGACGCGATTAGACGCACCAGTCGAGTCGATTTTGAGTCGCTTGCAGAAAGCCTTAGCCCTCGAACCGAAGCAAAAGGATGGCATCCGATTACAGAAACGCTACGACAAGCGTCAAGACCACTGATTTCTGTTTCTCGAAGATGCCACGATTCCACCGACCAATCGCTCTAGTGAGCAAGCCTTACCGATGAGCGTCGTGTTTCGCATTCCGTCGTCAATACAGGCAAACGGCAGGGCTTATCGGCTTTTGAATCGATTCAGAAAGCCCTCTCTGCCAATCCTTCTCTATTTGAACCGGGTTGAGCAATTACCAGATATCAAGCCTTAAGTCGCTCTCAAAGCTCAAAGGAGTTTTTTCTTTTATCCTTACTTATCGGATGGTGCAGGTTTGGGTTTGTGGGTGGAGGCGACGTGGAGTTCTTTAAGCTGCTTGTCATCGACGCTGGAGGGCGCACTAGTGAGCAGACAACGAGCCTGCTGCGTTTTGGGAAAGGCGATCACATCGCGAATCGATTCTTCGCCAGAAAGCAACATCACCCAGCGATCGAGTCCATACGCAATGCCGCCGTGGGGAGGTGTGCCATACTCAAACGCTTCGAGCAGGAAACCAAACTTGTTTTGGGCCTCGGCTTCCGAAAGTCCGATCGCTGCAAACACTTGTGCCTGCAAATCGGGCTGGTAAATCCGCACACTGCCGCCGCCTGCTTCTAGCCCGTTGTAAACCAGATCGTAGGCCAAAGCGCGGGCGGTTTTCAGGTCAGCCAAGTCTTCAGGATTGGGAGCCGTAAACGGGTGGTGCAGTGCCTCTAATCGCTTCTCGTCGGCGTTCCACTCAAACATGGGGAAGTCGGTCACCCAGAGCAGGTTGAGCTTGTCGGGGTCGATCAGTCCGAGTTCTTTACCGAGACATTGACGCAGGCGATCGAGGGTCTTATTCACCGTTGCGCCATCTCCTGCACCAAACAATAACAGGTGTCCCGGTTTTGCGCCTGTGCGGGTCAAGAGTTCTTGTTTTTGAGCGTCGGTGAGGTTGTCTTTGATGGCTCCGATCGTGTCAATTTCGCCGTCATCTCGAACCCGAATGTAGGCCAGCCCTTTTGCGCCCATGTCGGTTGCTTCTTTGAACAAATCGCCACCGGGCTTGATTCGCACATTCGAGATTGCATCGTTGCCGTTGGGAATGGGCAAAATTTTCACCATGCCGCCTTTGGCAACCGTATCTGAAAAGACTTTGAAGCCAGAATCTTTGACGATATCGGAGACTTCGACCAGCTCTAAGTCAAAGCGGGTGTCGGGTTTGTCGCTGCCGTAGCGAGACAGGGCATCTGCGTAGGTCAAACGAGGAAAGGGACGCGGAAGCTCGACTCCTTTCAGGGTTTTGAGAATGTGACAAATCAAGCCTTCATTCAGGTTGAGGATTTCTTCCTGGGACATGAAGCTCATTTCCATATCCAACTGAGTGAATTCGGGCTGTCGTTCTGCTCTCAAATCCTCATCTCGAAAGCATCGAGCAATCTGATAGTAGCGATCGAACCCCGACACCATGAGAAGCTGCTTAAACAACTGAGGCGACTGAGGCAGCGCATACCATTCACTCGGATTGACCCGCGACGGCACGAGATAGTCTCTGGCACCTTCGGGAGTCGATCGCGTCAAAATCGGCGTTTCGACCTCGATAAAGCCTTCCTGGTCTTCGAGATAGCGCCGCATCGTCTGCACGAGTTTGTGTCGCAGCATCAGATTTTTGCTCATCCGCTCTCGACGCAGATCCAGGTAGCGATACTTTAGCCGCAATTCTTCCCGCACGGTTTCGGTATCTGCCGCAGAAACCTGGAAGGGCAACTGTTTGCGAACGGCGTTGAGAATTTCAATTTCGTCAGCGTAGATTTCAATTTCGCCTGTAGAAAGTTTGGGATTCAGCGATTCATCCGGACGCTTGGTGACGCGACCCACAATTTTGATCACATATTCGTTTCGCAGATCGCCTGCCTGTTGGTGAGATCCGGGTGTGCGTTCGGGATCGCTGACAATTTGAACGGTGCCAGAGCGATCGCGCAGATCCACAAAAATCACATACCCATGATCACGACGACGATCGACCCAACCATAAAGGGTAACGGTTTCTCCAATGTGGGTGGCGCGAAGATCGCCGCAGTAATAGGTACGCATAGGGAGGGATGAGGGATGAGGGATGAAATGAGACTGATGAATTTAAGTCTAACGATCGTCAGTCCTGAGCGCCTTAGCTTGACCAGGTTTTCTGACAAATCGTGAAAACTTTCTCATTATGCCGCAGTTGGGTGACGCTTACGAGACGGGAGGTGGGATCGAATGGCGATCGGTTCTTTTGGTTCCCGGTTTCATACAATAGAAATTGAAATCCATTCTCGACCAGTTATGACCATTCCAGGTAGCGACTATCCGTTTGCTCAAGAATTTATCACTGATGCGTCGGGAAAGGTTTGCAAAGTCATCATTGATGTGGCTGACTACCAAAAATTGCTCAACGCTTTAGAAGATGAGTGGCTTTACCGCGCAATCATGGAAGTCCGCGATGAAGCCCCAATGAGTTTAGCTGAAGCGCTTGATGAGTTAGAACGATCGTGAATGTTGAATATCTACCGGGCTTCTTGAAGGATCTCAAAGCGTTAAAAAGTAGCCCTATTTTTGATAAGGTCAAAGTCTTGGCTTTTGAAGAAATCCCTACCTGTGTCAGCCTGGAAGAAATCCGAAACTTAACAAAGCTGACTGACTATGAAAACTGCTACCGCATTCGTTTGGGGGATTATCGCATCGGCTTAATCATTGAGAACGACCTTCTCATATTTGCTCGTGTTCTACATCGTAGAGAGATTTACCGCTACTTTCCCTAAAACGACACTTATCCCTTTGAAGATGGGTTCCTCATCACGGCATATCAGACCGATGCGATCAAGGAAGGAGACTGTATGGCTCAAATAAAGGTATTTTACGAACCTGAGACTGAACTGTTGAGTGTGTTTTGGCAAGCTCCCAGAAAAAATCAAGTTGCTACAGAACTGGGGGATGGTGTGATTTTGCTTAAGGATGGAACGAGCGGGGAGCCGATCGGTTTAGAGGTGCTGTCTTATCGTCCTGGAGACGATCGCTTCGATGCGGTCAGTGTTGAGCTAGGTCAGTCGAGTCAAATGCAGCCATCCACATAACGCAGTCCCCTATGATGGAACACGCATTCGTGCTTTTTGGTCTATCGAGTTCGCAATAGTTGCACAAAGGTGTCGCTGACGGTGTGATCTTTGGTGTCTGCGGCGTATTGGATCAGTCGTTCGCGCAGGTTTTGGGCATCGGGGAGGGGAAGCAGGGTGGCGAGGAGGAAGTAAACGCCTCGAAAACGCGGATCGCCCATGTGATCGAGCAGGCGATTTTGGGCTTCTTCAGTGTTACCCAGGAAGGTTTGCACGATGAAGAATTCCATGATTTTGTCGTGGCGAAAGTACCATTCGTGCTGGGCTTCGCCTTTGGCATCTTTCCATTGGCGACTGACGACCATCTTGTATTTTTCGTCTTCCATGCTGACCAGTTCTTGATAAAACTCGTCGGCGGGTAGGGCTTTTTCGTCGTTGAGGCGGAGTGGGTAGACGGCTTCAGAGAATTTCTTAAGCGGAAAGTCCTGGTTCCATTCTGTCTTGTATTCTGCTGCCATCAAGTTATATTGCTGCTCTTGGAGTCGCAGAAGGTTGGGCTGTTTGCCGAGGGCGATCGTTTGGGCGACAACACTAAGATCCATCGGGTTAGACAGGGTGCGCTGAATGGCGGCGAGTTCTTCTGGAGATTGCTGATTGTTCAACACGTCATCGAGATAGGTGAGGCAGGCGTGAGAATATTTGTCGGCGCTCAGGCAATCGCCCCCTAAATCCCCCAAGATTGGGGGACTTTGAATGTGGGATCTCTCTGGATTTGAAGACTGTTTGTCGTCGGAACTGGGAGCGACGATCGCACTTCTCGACAGCAAGAATTCTTGAATCTGATCGCTGCGGAGCGGTTGCAGTTGATAGATTTTGGCGGTGGAAGGCGGCAGCCACTCTAGCGGTTGAGTGGTCATGACGATGTTGCCTTTGAAGAAGTGTTCGACAAATTGGGTAATTTTGGCGCGGGTGTCTGCGGTGACTTCGTTGAGTCCGTCGATGCAGAGATCAATTGCACCACCATAAATCAGATTTTTGAGGAATTCGGCATCCTGGGCCTGTCCGTGGAGTTTGGCTTGGATGGCTTCGATCACACCGTTCTCACATTTGCGGGCGGGCAAGAAGACGACGGTGCGCTTTGAGTGGTTGACGAGGTGACGCAAAAACATCGATTTGCCAAGTCCGGAGTCGCCTTCTAGGACGATTTGCCCCTGGATGGCGGGAATGGCGGTGGTGAGGGGGACGCTTTCTTTGGCATCTAGAGGTTTCACGTCGGATTGGGGGAAGTAGGCGGCGGGATTGAAGCGATCGACTCGCGAATCTGCCAGCAAGGAGAATTTGAACGGTTCAAAGAGTTTGCGGCGCAGGAAGGGAACCCAGGTGAGCAGAAAGCCGACGTAGCCCACGCCGATAATGCGACGTACCCAGGGATTCCAGAAGAAAATTGCCTGCACTGGGGGGAATTTGGGATAAGCGAAGATCAGGAGAAGCCAAACCAATAAGTGAGCAGCGATCACGATTCTGGCTTTGTTGAACCATCGCCAAACGGTAAGCTGATCCATCGCTTTTTGGACAGAAGCGGCGCTGTCGGATTGGATTGCGTTGAGGTTTTGATGGTGTTTTGCCAGCAGAGGAATGTCACCCGGCTCCCATTTGCCCCTGTTGGCGACAGCGGCGATTTGTTGAGTCAGGCTACGCCGAAGATTGGGGAGGTCTTTGCTGGGTTCCCAGGCTTTGGCGAAGACATTCAGGGTTTTTACCCCTTCATCGTGATTGAGTTGAGTGGGAATGCTGACAGATTGTGGTTTACCCATCCATTTGAGGAGTGTTTTGGCTTCATCGCTGCCGCCACTCAAGAAGTAGACCTGAAAACGCCACCGTTGCGCTGCCTTTTGATCCAAGTATTCGGTACCATCCAGAATAATCAACGTTTGATTAAAGTCAAGTTGGCTAATCTTCGCCAATGCAGAAGCCGCACTGTTTCGAACAGAGGAGTCCTGCGTCTCATCTTTAAGGAGGTTGAGAATGTCTGGGATGAAGGGTTTGGCTGTCTCACCAAGATTACCTAATGCCTCAACCGCCCTGCCTCGAACAGAGGAGTCCTGCGTCTGATCTTTGATGAGATTGGCGATGTCTGGGATGAAGGGTTTGGCTGCCTCACCGAGATTGCTTAATGCCTCAGCCACCCTGCGTCGAACACTGGAGTCCTGCGTCTGATCTTTGATGAAATTGAGGATGTCCGGGATGAAGGGTTTGGCTGCCTCACCGAGATTGGCTAAGGACTCAGCCGCCCTGCCTCGAACACTGGAGTCCTGCGTTTGATCTTTGATGAAATTGAGGATGTCCGGGATGAAGAGTTTGGCTGCCTCACCGAGATTGCTTAATGCCTCAGCCACCCTGCGTCGAACACTGGAGTCCTGCGTTTGATCTTTGATGAAATTGAGGATGTCCGGGATAAAGGGTTTGGCTGCCTCACCGAGCTTGGTTAATGCATAAGCCGCGCTGCCTCGAACCTCGGAGTCCTGGGTCTGATCTTTGAGGAGATTGGCGATGTCCGGGATAAAGGGTTTGGCTGCCTCACCGAGCTTGGTTAATGCATAAGCC
>NZ_JBJPHS010000057.1:26016-43078 GCF_052939495.1 Phormidesmis sp. 146-12
CCTGGGTCTGATCTTTGAGGAGATTGGCGATGTCCGGGATAAAGGGTTTGGCTGCTTCACCGAGATTGCCTAATGCCTCAGTCACACTAGCTCGAACCTCGGAGTCCTGCGTTTGATCTTTGATGAAATTGAGGATGTCCGGGATAAAGGGTTTGGCTGCCTCACCGAGCTTGGTTAATGCATAAGCCGCGCTGCCTCGAACCTCGGAGTCCTGGGTCTGATCTTTGAGGAGATTGGCGATGTCCGGGATAAAGGGTTTGGCTGCTTCACCGAGATTGCCTAATGCCTCAGTCACACTAGCTCGAACCTCGGAGTCCTGCGTTTGATCTTTGATGAAATTGAGGATGTCCGGGATAAAGGGTTTGGCTGCCTCACCGAGCTTGGTTAATGCATAAGCCGCGCTGCCTCGAACCTCGGAGTCCTGGGTCTGATCTTTGAGGAGATTGGCGATGTCCGGGATAAAGGGTTTGGCTGCTTCACCGAGATTGCCTAATGCCTCAGTCACACTAGCTCGAACCTCGGAGTCCTGCGTTTGATCTTTGATGAAATTGAGGATGTCCGGGATAAAGGGTTTGGCTGCCTCACCGAGCTTGGTTAATGCATAAGCCGCGCTGCCTCGAACAGATAAGTCCTGCGGCTTATTTTTGAGGAGATTTGCCGCTTTCTGAGCAATTGCTTCCGGTTGCTTAAGAACACTCTTTAAGTCTTTTGCGTCGTACTCATTCAATTGGCTCAAAGCAAGCGTTTGCACTTGGGGAGAACGATCGTCCAGTGCCGCCAAAATTCCATTAATCTGCCAATCTTGCGGTTTTGGCTTCGGTTTTTCCTTAGCGCTGACCCAGGGTGAGGCAACCAGCAGCACAGCAGTCAAACAAATCACAACGAGGAAGCGGTAAAAAGCAGGCTGTTTTTGAAAACGTTGGGGGCAAACCATAGGTAAAGATGCAAACAAGGGGCAAGCATAGCGACATAACCAACCACAAGCCCAAAGTATTATTTTACGGACACCAGTAATGCTATCTAAACTATGACCTGTGCTTTTGCGAACCCCGCTTTTCTTAACCCATCCTCAACAATTTCTCCTCAAAGCTCGGAGTTTCAAGTTCAGAGGGCGGAGTTCCGAGCAAAAAACACGGTAGCTTTGCTTCCCGGAGGGTGCGTCCGAGTTCAAAGGTCAAAGTTTCGAGTTCAGAGCATGAAGCTTCGAGCAAAAAGGTCAAAGTTTCGAGTTCAGAGCGTGACGCTTCGGGCAAAAAGGTCGGAGTTTCGAGTTCAAAGCACGATCGTTCCGACTCCAAGTGCGATCGTTCTCATCTCAAACGCAAATCCCGAATTCAAAGCGCGATCGCTCTATTCATACTTTCAAACGCGATAATGAGAGCAAGTAGAGGACTTTGCGATGATTGCCACACCTCAACCTCAAAAAATGTCGATCGAGGAATACCTTGAATGGGAACCTCGCCAAGAAATACGCTACGAATATGTTGACGGTGAAGTTCTCGCCATGACAGGTGACACCCTCCCTCACAACGACATTGCGATTAATTTTCTGACACTCGTGCGATCACAGGTTCGGGCTAGAGGCTGTCGGATCAACATGGCAGATGTCAAAGTTCAAGTTAACGCATCCGGTCTTTATTACTACCCAGATCTGGTCGTCAGTTGCGACCCTCGTGACCTCACTGCCCACAAATTAATCCAGTACCCCAAGCTAATTGTCGAAATTCTCACGCCCAGCACAGAGTCCAAAGATCGGGGCGACAAGTTCACAGCCTATCGCAGCCTATCGACATTACAGGAATATGTGCTAGTGGACTCCGAAAAAGTCAGCGTTGAATGTTATCGTCGCGGTGAAGGTCGGATGTGGCTCTATACGCCCTATACAAAGGGTGACATCCTGAGCTTAGAAAGTATTGCTTGGAAAGGTCAAACAGAATTGCTTTATGAAGACGTACAGTTCTTCTCACAATAAATTAAGTTACTCACTTCAGTGGCTCACTCAAGTCCTACACCCTGGAGAGAGTTACCGTGACTTCCCAAAATCTACAGTTTGGATCAGGAGAACACAGCCGCTTTCCAGACTCATCACTGCAATGGGTAGACTAGCGGCACGAGTACATTAGGAAAGATTGGATGATAATCGAGGCGATCGCTCCAGGCAGCCCCCTAAATCCCCCACGAGTGAGGGACTTTGAGCAAGAAATCCTGTCCGAAAGTCCACCAGATTTGGGGGGTTGGGGGGCAGAAGCGTTAAATAATGAAGCGAAAAAACTCTATCGAATTCACGTTACATCAGGAAAGATTGGATGATAATCGAGGCGATCGCCACCCTTTTATTGGGCGCACTCTGTTTTCGGTGGGGAATGAAAGTCGGGCGAGTGCTGCTGCGTCAAGGCTCCACGGCGAATGATTTATTTCGTGGCAAGAATACGAATCCTATGGGAAGCGAAGCTACCGCCCTGCTCTTTCTGGGTCTCTACGTCGGCTTGATTTTGCTGGCGCTAAACATTCCTCAGATGCAAGTCTTTCCACTCACCTGGCGCGTCTATGGAATGCAAGTCACCTGGACAGCGATGCGCGTGATTTTATTAGGATTTTGTGGAGTTGCCTTTGCGATCGTCTGGTCAAGCGCCCGAAAGCAAGTATTCGCCATTCTGTTACTCGGTCTAATCGGTATCACCGGATTTACCGCCACCGAAGCTTACTTTCTCGCCCCCATCTACACTGACCTGTCCAACAACTTGCAGCCCAACGGAGTCTTTCGACAAACCTCCATGAGTAGCTGTGCCCCCGCCGCTCTCGCCACCATTCTGCATCGGTGGGGCATTCCAGAAGCGACCGAAGTCAGTGTGGCTCAACAAGCCAGAACCAGCCAAATGGGAACAACCATGCCGCAGTTAATCGTGGCTGCTCGTCACTTTAGAATGGATGGCGTTGAGCTTGCCCCAACCTGGGAGCAGATGCGTCAAATCAACCGTCCCGGTGTCCTGGGCGTGTGGTTAATCGACGGCAAAAGAAAGCTCCCCCATGCGATCGCACTTCTCTCAATGAACCAAAACCAGGCAGCGATCGGTGACCCAGCCAGCGGCAAGATTTTCATTCTCAATCAAGCTGAGTTTGCCAAAATATGGCGAGAGCAATACGTCCCGATTTTTCGCAGAAACGAAGATTTGTCTATCACGACGACTCAAGCGATCGACTATCTAAAGCGACTCGGTTACTCAACGCAAACGTTCAAATCAGCTCTACAAGACTTTCAGAAAACAATGGGCATTGAGCCAACAGGCAACCTCGACACTCAAACTAAACTACTGCTAACGGGATCTTTTCTTAAAGGAGTCCCTACGCTCAAAGATTTGGATCTAAGCAATCCAACATAAAGACTCTCAATTAACGCGAATTCGACGAAATTCATCGTTTTGGTTGTAGGTTTGATCCCCCTTAAATCTCCTACAAGTAAGGGACTTTGAACTAAAACTTTGGCGTTGCTGAATCAGGGGATGAATTGCCCCAAAGCGGCGGGAAACCCAAGGTTCAAAGTCCCCCAATTTTGGGGGATTTAGGGGGCGAAAAGATGGACACTTCCCACAGATTCATCCCTCCAATCAGCAACGCCAACCAATTAAATCAACCAAGTCGTTATCGCTGCTTTGTTGCTTCATATAAATAGAACTTGCCAAACAAGCCTACTGTCTCAAACCGATAAGCGGGCAGCGGCAGTATCGACAGTTGGGGGACAAGCGATCGCACCGATAGATTCGTCTCGTAGTAGCTAAATATTCCAAAGTCTCGCCGCTCTGTGTTTTGGGTGATGATTTTTTTGAGTTCAGCCCGATTGTCATCCACAAACTTGGGACACTGCTTATCTAATCCCAACGGCAGTTCTTTGCAGGCATCCTCTCGAATTCGCTCCAAAGCAAACTCTTCAAACGCTTCTTGTTTGGGATTGGTCATCGCCAACGCCACCCCTGCCCCCAAGACGGCTACTCCCAAAACTCCTGCTATCAGCCTGGACATTTTCATCCGTCGCTACCTTACTACTGACGATCGTTCAACGAGTCGGCACTTCCCCAGCAATTCTCAAAGGCTCCTCAACCGCATCTTAGGCGCGATCGCTCCCCACGTACCAATTTGTAAAAAGTAAAAAAATCTGGATCATTCATTCCTGAGAATGCTATATTAGTTATCGCAATGGCGAGCGTAGCCAAGTGGTTAAGGCAGTGGATTGTGATTCCACCATTCGTGGGTTCGAGCCCCATCGTTCGCCCTTCTAAAGTTAATGACTGAGTTAATGCGTGAAGTTGTCATTTTTGGGGACGATGCAAACCTGCATTTTTGTTCCCTCAAGGTTGAACGCTGCCATCGGGCATGATTGTTCCCTTAAGAATGGCTCTGTTGAGATTGACTGCTTTCAAATTTACCTCCAACAGATTTGCAGAGGTCAGGTTAGCTCGACTCAAGTTGGCTCCTCGCATGTAAGCGCCCGTGAGATTTGCGCCTGTGAGATTTGCGCCTGTGAGATTGGTGCCTCTCAAGTTTGCGCCTGTGAGATTGGCGTTTGTCAGGTCTACCTTACTCAGATTGGCCCAGCCAAAATCGCCCCTCGTCAGATTGGCTTCTCTCAAATTTGCGCCAAACAGATGCCCACCTCTGAGATGAATTTGCATCAAGTTGGCTTTTTGCAGGTCAGCCTGGTAGAAATGCGCCTCGATCGCCTCTGCCTCAAACAACGTAGCGCTGCTCAGATTAGCCTGTGAAAAATTGGCTTTGAGCAAAATTGCCTGACTCAAGTGAGCGTGTCGCAAGTCTGCCTGACTCAAATCCGCTTCTCGAAACCTGGCGCTTCTTAACTCCGTTCCAATCAGATTTGCGGCGACCAGATCGGCTCGATCGAAGTTAGCTCCCCTCAGATCCGACCCGATCAGATTTGCGTGGCTTAAATCGGCTCCTCTCAAATCGGCTGCGATCAGACAAGCATCGACCAGTTCCGCTTGTTGCAAAATCGCATCAATGAGTTGAGCTTTGTAGAGATTGGCTTGATTGAGAATTGCTCCCGTTAGCTGGGCAGAAATTAGTTTTGCCTCAGACAGGTCAGCTTTTCTCAAGTTGGTGTGACTGAGCGCTGCGCCGCGTAAATTTGCGCCCGTCAGATCGGCTGCACTCAGGTCAGGTTCTGTAGATGGATGGTGCGATCGCCACTCAACCCAATTCACGGCACCCTGCTGCAACCGCCTCAGATGCTGAATGTTTGCCATTGCCTATTCCTTTCGCAAATCGAGGGGGTAGTCGCGTCCGGGGAGGTTCTCGATCGCCGCCAAAACGCCTTGCTGGGCTGCCAAAATGTCTCGCTCTGCACCACCCAAATAGAGCCGCCCAAAGCTACCCACAGCCGAGATTTGCAGAATGTTGATCAGGGCTGCTTTTTCGGCTTCGTTGGCGGCGAGGGCGGCGTAGGCGGCGGGTTCGACTTCAAAGACATAAAGGGTCTGTCCCGCGAGAATCATATTGCCGCGACGAGTGCGATTGATCAATTGAGTATGGTGAGCGTCAATGTTGCGAATCACTTGACTAGAAATGATTCGAGGTTTGAGACAATCGCGCTGCTGAACGCCCAAAACATCTAGAATGGCCCGTCCTGCTGCCTTGACTTCTCCCTGATTGCTGGCATGAATTTCTAACAGTCCGTACAGCCGCTCGACCACTTGCACACCAGGACGAACCACTGCGGACTTCATCGCCACATCCATAATGCGATTGATTTCGATGCCTGGAGAAATCTCAATCCAGAGAGAAGCGTCTCCTGGCAAGGGCAAAAACCCCAGTGATTCGGTGCCCAGATAGGCGGCGTGTTGAGGCTGTAAGCTGTCGAGATAGACGTAGCTGCGAAGGTCGATACCCAAAGGAAACCCAGGAGTGAAAGGCTAGATCAGTATACGGTTTCTTTCTAACCTGTCGCTACTGTATTGCTTGACGACCCTACTTGAGCGCGATCGTCTCTTTAGCAGCAAACGTGGATTGAACCGACGGATGTGCAGGCTTACGCTTGGGAAACCAGATTCTGAAAAAGTATTGCCAATTTTTGAGGCGAATCAAGTAGTGAGCCAAAACGCCCAAGCAACGAAGGCGCTGAGTGTAGGTCAATTCAGCTTGCAGCACCGCCATCAAACAGCAGACCGACTGCCGCTCTTGTAACCGAGTTTTTTTCTGAATTCCATTTAGCCATTGTTCGCGTTCTTTTGCCGACTGCATGGCGGTAGACTGCTTGAGATGAAAACGTCTGAAGATCAGCGCTGTCGGAATTTCTGCAAAGCGACCCTGTAATGTGAGGGCAGCGAGAATGGCACGATCGGAGCCATAGTGACTCCCCATCGGCGCGACTTTTCTCAACGCACTTGTCCGCATCAGCCCAAACACTTCATAACACCAGAAGGTTTGCAACAGGATGCCGCGAAATCGCCGTGAAGGTTGATCTGCATCTAAGGCGCGATCGCTGGGGTCACATTTTGCTTCGATGACATTGCCTTGCCAGTTGATACAGCCCACTTGAGAGGCACAAAGAACGGTAGAAGCGTCGCGATCGAGGAGTTCGACACACTTTTCTAGAGCGGTTGGAGCCAACAAATCGTCATGAGTTGCCCATTTAAAGTATTGCCCTTGAGCAAGTTGAAAAACGCGATTGAAGTTCCAGGCGGCTCCTAAGTTTTGGGTGTTGCGGTAATAGTGGATGCGATCGTCTTGAGCGGCGTAAGTGCGGCAGATTTCTTCGGTGCGATCGGTCGAGGCGTTGTCTGAAATAATTAGCTCAAAGTTTGTAAAGGTCTGTGCCAAAATTGCGTCTAAAGCGGCGGTGAGAAAGGCTTCTCCGTTATAGACTGGCATTCCAATCGAAACAGCGGGAGGATGACTATTCATTTTTCTTAAGGTTGGGTCAAAAAATTGTGATGTGAAGCGATGTGGTGCCTTAACCTTCCAGGCATTAGAAGTGAGAGCTACCTGGAGGTTAAAGGTATTGGTGATGCATACACTCAAATGAGTGCAATTTACGAGAATTCAAAGCGTTTGGTTGAAGCGGTATTAAGCTGTTGAAAACCTGATAAAAAAATACTAGAGGTAATCACCCAAACTTTGATTAAAGCTATCTTTAAGTCTTGATAAATCTTCCGTGTATTTCCCTAGAGAAGCTTCCTGTACGAAAGAGCTTTGTGAGTTTTGTCGAGAATGTCTTGACCCGCATCCGCAACCCCCCCGATCGCTTCTCAGAGATTTTGCGGAATACTCAAGGTGTCGCCCCCACGTCTCTGCTGTAATGGACGGTTTAACCCGCAAGATTCACAAATCCGTCGATCTCCGTGCGCCTTATCGATTTGCCTCCCGAAAACTGAGTTGGGATTGGCAGAAAATTTTTGTACTGCTGATTAGCGATGTGGCGGGGTTGGCGATCGCTTGGCGGTTGGCGGCGTTTCTCAATAAGTTTTATTCTCCGTTGCCGCCGCAGCTTAATTGGGGGGTTTGGGTGGGGTTGCCGGGGCTGTTTTGGCTGTTTGCATTGGTGACGCTGGGCGTGTTTGCGAGAGGTGGGCTGTATAGTTCTCCGACTCAGTGGAAGAATTATGGGCGATCGGGGCAGTTGGTTAGCGTGGTTTATCTACTGTCTCTGGTGGTGCAGTATTTCTATGACCCAAAACTTGATCCGCCGCGATCGCTGGTAATCACTGCCTGGTTGAGTAGCATCGGGCTGATTGTCGGATTTCGGCTGATGGCGACGCTGTTGATCTGGCAGTTTGAGCAAACGCGCAGTCAGGTTTCGGTGTTTTTGATTGCCCCGGCGCATCGGTTGTCTAAGTTGGCAAAGATTCTCCAGCGTCAGCCTCATTACAAAATTGTGGGAGCGGCCTTGTCTTCGACGGCGAGCAGTGCGGCAACTTTGCGATCGATTCTCAACTCCAACGCCCAAGAAGTTCTCGCTGAAAATTTGCCCCAAACAGAATTGGCATCGGCACTCTACTGGCAACTTCGACGGGCGGGTATTGCGCTGCGGTTGATTCCCTCTAGTGTCGAAACCCTTCATCGGCGGGGCGTTCCAGAAATCTTTGCGGGAGTGCCCACGGTGCGCGTCGAACCGCCCTTCTTGAGTGGCTGGGACTACCGAATCAAGCGCTGTCTCGATTTTGCGGGTGCCTTTTTTGGCATTATTCTGCTGGCTCCGCTATTTATGGGAGTGGCGATCGCGCTCAAACTTTCGTCTCCTGGCCCGGTTTTCTTTCGTCAAGAACGCATGGGACTGCACGGCAAAGTCTTTCAGGTCTGGAAATTTCGCACGATGTCGATCGAGGCTCCCCAGCTTCAAACTTCTCTAGAGCAACATAATCAAACCGACGGCGTAATGTTCAAAATCAAAGACGATCCGAGAATTACGGCGATCGGACACTTTCTCAGGCGCACCAGTCTGGATGAATTGCCGCAGTTGTTCAATGTTCTCTTAGGACAAATGAGTCTGGTTGGCCCGCGTCCGTTACCGTTACGGGATGTGGCTCGATTTGATGACTGGCACCACATTCGCCATCAAGTCTTACCGGGCATTACGGGACTGTGGCAAATTTCAGGACGATCGACGATCGAAAACTTCAATGACGCTGCTCGACTGGATCTTTACTACATCGATAACTGGTCACTCAACCTCGACTTAGACATTCTGTTAGAAACGATTCGCATTGTCGTCTTTGGCAAAGGAGCTTATTGAAGGGAGGAGGGAGGAGGGAGGAGAGAGGAGAGAGGAGGGAGGGGGCGATTTTCTCACAATTACTAACAATTGCTCATCTTTCAACACTTCGGACAGAATTAAGCAGCGATCACGCCGTAGGAGCGCAGACTTTCGTAGTTGGGATGGGATTTAATCACCGTCAGGGACAGCGCTAACTTTGAAATAAATCGCTCAAGTAGATGGTCGTTGAGTGCCCGTCGCTTCATGCTTGCCATTGAGAAGACTAAGGGCTGCCCACCCGCGCTGGCTTGAGCCGCCGCCAACTTAGCGAGATTGAGGGCTGTAAAACTGGCATTAAAGTGGAAGTCCAGTTTTCTAACATTGCGCGCCTGGCAATCACACAGACCGGTGAATTGTTTGGCATCGCGAAAGAGGAATTCGATTTGAAAGCGTAGCTTGTAGAACTGATAGATTTGGTCAACAGCTTGCTGCACATCGGTTGAGAACAGCACGACGTAGCCCGGCTTGCTGGGCTTGCGGATGTCTTGTAGGTAAGCGAGTCGAATTTGTCGCTTGAGCGAGACATGCCAGACGACTTGCGTAAATACCCCTCTTTCATCACTCTAGGCAGATGAAAAGTAGTGGTTATCCAAGTTGCTACGCTGAGATTGCCAACCCCTAAACTGATTTAGAATCGCAATGAGATGAGCGAAACCCTGCTCTAAGAATGGAATCTCAAACACGAATAACCAAGATTTAAGCAAGTAGAAGCAGATGAACGGCTCAATGATCAGCCGCAAGTTGTGCAATCGACTAGTCCAACTCTTCGATGATTGCCAACACGGATGCTCCTGAAACTTCTCTAACAACGGGTCGGGATTTGAACACTCATTCCCGTCCAATCCATCAAACTGTAAGCTCACCATCAGGTAGGCACTACTCACAATCTCCCACCATCGTTCAATCTGCTCGTAGTGCGTCACCCGATAATCTGCCCATCCTAGCTTGTCTTTACATTGCTTGAAGCCATGCTCCACCCAGGTTCTCAAGCCATATAGATTGCCAATCTGGTCAAAGTGATCTCGCTGCTCATCTAGGTGACTCATCACTGACCAGGTACTATTGTCCGGTAAAGTCTCTGGGTCATTGGTTAACAACCAGTAGCGCCATGTCAACCGATGACCAAAGAGGGTTTCTTGAATGTAGCGTTGCTCAGTTGTGCCATCCGCAAACACCCGCTCAAAGCACTGCCAATCGCTGTCAATCATCTCAGCCTCTTCAGGCATCCATACCCCATGATTGCTGCAACAGACCAAGGTGACTCACTCAAGCAATGATGAAGGACTTGATCATTCGATAGTCCAACCGCACGAGCGATTGCTGGTAATGATTTGCGTGGAAGGTCACTCATCATGCCCAGATGCAAGTATTTGAATGCTTCAAAACTTCGCACATCGACAAACAGATCGCGGTAGACCGCGCAGTAGTGATCGATAAAGGTAACGGTTTCGACGGCTTCGCGTGGCTCAACCATATCGATGACAAGCATCTCAGGAACTTGCTCTCATTTTAGCGCAGCTAGAGTGATGAAAGAGGGGTATTGCTAGTTCACCTAATTATTACTCTTGATCAGCACTAAATTCATATCCTACTCATCGCAGATGTCCCGATCGTAAGATACTCACGATCAACCACAGTCCCAAAAAGCTCGCCGCCGCAAACAGTACATCGCTCAACCAATAGACCTGACTCGACTGAGTATTCGCCGAAATTGTGGCTGCTCCAATAATCAGTGACCCGACCACCACGCTAAACGAAAGCCGATTGGCAGAAGAATCAACCGTCCGGCGCATTGGCTCCAGTTCTCGTACCGAAAAATTCCACTGCAAAGTCTCTGACGTGACGCGATCGAGCAGCATTTCGACCTGACGCGGCGACTGCAATGAGAGATTTTTCACATCCAAAACCGTCCGCAACAACGCAGCCAGCGGAGCCTCTCCTACGATTTGTCGCTGAAACACTTCCGTCATCATCGGACGAATCTTATTCGGAATGTTGAAGTTCGGGTCAAGGGTGCGGGCAATGCCTTCCAGGTTGGCGATCGCTTTAGCACAAAGCCCAAGATTGCCAGGAATGCGAATCTTATTGCTTCGAGCCACTTGCAGCACTTCGTAAACAAGCTTACTAAAGTTGACCTGCGAAATGTTGAGACTATAGTAGCGGCGCAGAAGTTGGTCAAATTCTGTTTCAAGTTTAATGCGATTGATCGGCTGAGTCGGGGGCGCTAGTTGCAAAATTAGCTGAGTACAGCGTTGAGCATCCAGATTGACGATCGACAAGATCAATTCCAGCAAGATCTGCTGAGTGCGCGGATCGAGTCGTCCGACCATACCACAGTCAAACAGAGCCACCCGGCCATCGCGCAGGTAAAACAAGTTGCCCGGATGCGGATCAGCATGAAAGAATCCATCCAGACAAATCTGCTGAAAAAACGCCCTTAGCAGCATAGTGGAAATTTCTTCCCGTTCGCGATCGACATCCCCTTCAAATTGCGGATTGTCGAAGCTGGCAGCCAATAGCGGGATACCATCCAACCACTCCATCACCAGCAGTTTGTCAGTCGTCAGTTGCCAATTAATCTGCGGCACCGTGATGCGATCGACATCAATCCAACGAGAAGCCGCGAGATTGCGTTTAAGCTGATCCGTATTGTGAGCCTCTTGAGTAAAGTCAAGTTCTGCCCGCAGCGCCTGCGTAAATTCTTCAGCGATCGATACAATGTCGTAGTACTGTCCAAAGTCAGTTTGTGCAACCAGTTTAGCGATCAGGCGAATCAGTGAAATGTCCTGTTCGATCACGACTTCTAATCCAGGACGCTGCACCTTTAGAGCAACTTCTTGACCATCCTTGAGGGTTGCCCGATGCGTTTGGGCGATCGACCCTGCCGCCACAGGCTGATAGTTAATTGCGGCAAAGGTTTCTTCGAGAGGCGCTCTTAGCTGTTTGCGAATCACCACTTCAACTTCTGACCAGTCCACCGGGGGCACTTCGGCTTGCAGCGTTGAGAGCGCTTCGATATATTCGGCGGGCAGCAGGTCAGGGCGAGTACTGAGCAGTTGTCCCAATTTGACATAGACCGGCCCAAGGTCTACCAAAATATTGCGTAAAACCGCAGGGGGCGGAAGTTTCGGCTCATCAACTTTGCCCCCAGTCAACAATCGTCTCATGTAGTCCCAGCCGTTTCTCAAGACGACTTCAACGATTTCTCCCTGGCGAGAACTGGTCTGGACGATGCGTGAAAACATAAAGGCGATGGGGATAGCGGGTTTGAGTCAGATCAGCAAGGCAACCTCTCAAACCTATCGCAAGAAGGAAGTTTCGGCTATCTAACTTTCGGTAAGAATTTTGGGCTAGACAGGACGGTTAACCCCCAAGCTCCCGCACCCCCGAACGGAAAAAAACAAGCTACTCTGAAAGAACAGACTTGGAGCTAAGACAGTGCGATGAATCGAATCTGGAGCGTAGCCGGAAAGGTAGTCGGTGGGCTGCTGTTGTGTGGTGGAGGAGCGGTTTCGATCGGTCTTCTACTAGGCATCACATTAGGCAATCCTCCAGGTTGGGCATTGGCGCTGTTGTGGTTGCTGTTAGTATTTTTTGGATTGGCACCTGCATCCATTGGCGGACTGCTAATTTACGCTGGCTCAAAAGCCTCTCGTCACGCCATTCGCGATCGCTTCTTTCAGCTGTTACAAATCAATCAGGGAAGAGTGTCGCTATTAGATTTTGCAACAGCAACGCGATTAGAACCTGCGATCGCGCGTCGTCACCTAGATGATTGGGCAAAAGAATGCTCGGCTACATTTGAAGTGACCGATGGTGGCGATGTCTATTACATCTTCTCCACCGAACCTCTCGCCCTCCCTGCCGATCGAAACATCTTTCGACAAGCAGTTAAAGAATTTGTACGATCGCTGTAAGATTCTCACGTAATACAAGCAAGCAATTAAAGAACTTATCATCGCAGAAGATCACCTTAGACGTGTCAGAAAATTGCTGCGATCATTGATACGTTCCCCAAAGTTGGGGGGTTGGGGGGCAGAAGCGCTAAACAACGCAGCGAAAAAATTATCGAATTAACGTTAACACAACATCTGTTTGATGAACGTCTTTGCCCTGCAATTCCTGTCTGAAAGTTCCCCAAAATTGGCAGCTTGGGAGACAGAAATACTCGACATCAAAGCGAAAAACTCCATCGAATTTACGTCACATTAGCTTTTAACAAAACGCTGACGAATCCGACCTACAAATAAATCGATTTCTGGAAGTTTCAACTGAGTGGCGAAAAGGGCAAACAGAGACAGTCCGACGAGACCCGATAAGCAAAGTTGAATCAGTAGAATTGGCAGCCCTTCATTACCTAGCACGTTTCGCAATCCCAAAAGAGTGCCCCAACTGGCCAGACCCGCGATCGCACTTCCCACCGTTAGCCCCACCACAGGCAAAATCCATTCTCGCAACGGCAAGCCATCCAGTTTACGATTCAAAAACCACAGAAGCGCGATCGTAGAGATGACGTTTACAGAAACAGTCGCTAACACCAATCCCGGTAAACCAAGTGGCTTAATTAATAGAAAGTCAAACAACGCATTCAAGAAAATATTGACAATGCTAATGCGAAACGGCGTATCTCCATCGCCCAACGCATAAAAGACGCGAACTAAAACATCTCGACTCAAATAAACAAACATGCCGATCGCATAGGCCATCAACACCAGCGCCACCAGTCCAGAATCGCCCAGCTTAAACGCCCCCCGTTCATAAATCACTCGTACGATCGGTTTTGCCAACGCAATCATCAACGCACTTAAGGGCAGCATCGCGATCGCAGTCATCAACAATCCCTGACGAATTCGCATCTTTAACTCGCCCCAATCTTTAGGATCAGACAGCCGAGAAAACACAGGCAAAAAGGGCACCAAAATCATATTCGACAAAATGCCCAAAGGCGTTTGTACCAAAAGATTGGCATAGTCCAACGCAGACACCGCCGCCCCCGGATTGGGCAAAAAAGACGTAAAAAACATATCCGTGTAGACATTGATTTGCAGCATCCCCGACGCAAACAGAGCCGGCCCCATCACCTTCATCACGTCTTGCACACCCGGATTCTGAAAGTCAAACCCCCATCGAAATCGGCTCAATCCTGCCTTTTGTTGGGCCCAAACCTGCGCCAGCCATTGCAAGATTGTCCCCGCCAAAGCCGCCCACGCCAAAACAATTCCCCCGACCGCGGCATACTGAGGCTCGACAATATTCCGTCCCAGATAAAACGCCAGGGCACCCACTCCGATCACAATCGTCACACTCGACAGCAGTGGACTCACCGACGGCAACCAATACAGATCGGCTGCGTTCAACGTACCAAACCCGATGCCAATCATGCCAGCAAACCAGGCGATCGGAGCCATAATTCGCAATTGTTGAATGGCGATCGCTCTCACTTCCATCCCGTGGGCAGTCTGATGCAAACCGGGCGCAATCAAATCGATAAACTGAGGCGCAAACGCAATTAACCCTAGCGCAACCAGAAATAGAACGCCGCCCACCAGTGTAGAGACCGTTTCGACCAGAGGAGCCGCTTCTTCTTTATCGCGTTTGGCAAGCGCACTGACCATCGCACTGTGAAACGGGCCGTTAATGCCGCCCAGCAAAATCAGAAAAAACCCTGGAATGATCGCTGAATATTGGTAAGCACCGTAGGCCGCTCCCAGCCCAAACGCTGCCGCGATCGCAACCTGGCGCACCAACCCAAACACTTTGCTGATCAGCGTGGCGATCGCAACAATTCCAGCAATTCCGGCGAGCGATCGAGCGGGCTTTGAGGATTCTGGCACAGGCTTTTTGTAAAATGGCTTCACTTATTTAATCATTTTTGGTCAAAGGTGACGGGAAGACCCCGCAGCGATGCAGATCTTCTATAGTTGGTTTTTAGGTCTGGTGTTTAAGAAATTTATGGCTTCTTTTTGTTCCGTACTTCTCAAGCGATCGGGGCTGTGGGCGATCGTTCTTTTATCAACTCTGCTGACGGCTTGCAGTTTGCCCCAGGTGAGTGCAGAAGATCGGCTGTTTTTACCCATTTCCGTCGAGTTTTTAGAGGCTTATACGCTGCCCAAAACAACGTTTCAAGACACGCCTGTGGGGGGATTGTCCGCCCTGACTTACGATCGTCCCCAAAATCTTTTTTATGCGGTGTCAGACGATCGCAGCGACCGCACACCCGCCCGATTTTATACAATGGCGCTGGCGTTAAATCCAGACAAATCAAAAATTGAGACTGTCAGCATCAAAGCTGTGACAACGCTCAAAACAGAATCAGGACAGCCCTTTGAGAAAGGCACGATCGACGCAGAAGGAATTGCCCTCTCACCGATCGACTCACTCTTTATCTCCAGTGAAGGGGTAGTTCGCGATGGCGTTGCACCCTTTATTGGCGAATTTGATCTCAAAACTGGACAGCTAAAGCGCAAACTCCCCATTCCAGAGGCATTTTTACCAGACGATTCCAATCAACTACTGCAAAAACGCGGCATTCAAGACAACGCAGGATTTGAGCCACTCACACTCAACGCCGGAGCCGCCAGCATGGGAGCAATGGAACCCTATCGCCTATTCACCGCCACCGAGTCTTCGCTCATCCAGGATTTAGAACCCGCCAACGCCAACCAGGGAGCCAAAAATCGCCTGCTGCATTATCTAGTCGAAGACGATCGCTTTACGCTAATCTCTCAACACCTTTACACATTAGAACCAAAACCCGTCGGAGCCTTTGACCAGGGATTGAGTGAACTGTTGGCAATCGACCAGGCAGGTCATTTTCTCAGTTTAGAGCGATCGTTTGGACTCCAAGGCTTCCAGGTCAAGCTGTTTCAAATCGCCACAGGCAGCGCGACTGACATTTCGACAATCGCCAGTCTCAAAGGCACCCTCAAAGGCACTCAGCCTATTCGCAAGCGGCTTTTACTAGATTTCAATCAACTCGACATTCCGATCGATAATCTAGAAGGAATGGCGATCGGCCCTCGGTTATCAGACGGCTCCCAAAGTCTGATTCTCGTCAGCGATGACAATTTTAATTCTCTCAACCAAGTTACCCGATTTCTCCTACTCCGCCTCAAAGGAAAAGTGTGAGAGATGCGCCCTTTAGTTTGATAAATCGGTAGGTTTGCGTCTGCAAATTGATCGAACTAACCAGCCTATATTTTCAAGTACAATTTCTCCCGTACCAAGGAACGATCGAGTATTCCTAACGACAACTTCTCCTGCATCAAGGAACGATCGACCATCTCTAACGACAACTTCTCCTGCATCAAGGAACGATCGAGCCTCATCAACTGATAAGTCACACGCCAGAGACTCAGAGACATTGTTTCCAGGCACCTCCCCAAGCCCCTAAAATGTTCTTCAAAGTAGACCGCAATTTTAGTTAACTTTCATGACTCATTCCACCGATATTCAAGCCCTAGCCCGTTTGATGGCCGCCGACTTTAGCAATCAAGAACAAGCCTTTGAAAACCCACCTTTCTATGCTCACATTCGAGTTTGTATGCGTCCGTTGCCGATCGACCTGCTTACAGGTGTAAGTTTTTACATTGAGCAAGCCTACGATTACATGCTCAACGACCCCTATCGAGTTCGGGTGTTAAAACTGCTCGAAAACAACGGGCGCATCGAGATCGAAAACTATATTGTTCACGATGAAAAGGCTCTCTACGGCGCTTCTCGTGATACCCAACGCCTGCAAGATCTCAAGCTCGATCGCTTAGAAAAACTACCCGGCTGCAACATGCACGTAGAGTGGACAGGCACCAGCTTCAAAGGACAAGTCGAGCCAGGAAAAGCCTGCATGGTAACCCGCAAAGGACAACTCACCTACCTCGATAGCGAATTTGAAATCGACAATCAGAAATTTATGAGTCTCGATCGCGGTCGAGATCCCGCCACCGATGAAATGGTCTGGGGTTCTGCGGCCGGCCCGTTTCACTTTGTTCGCTGGGCCAGCTTCGCCAACGAAGTAAAGAGTTAGCCACCCACTCAAGCGGTTTGCCAAAAATCACACCCTAAAAAACCTCTTTAACCTGCGAAGGCAGGTTTTGTTCTATTAGCCGCGAATTCATTCGCCCGATCGCCCACCAGGTTAACGTGAATTCGATAGAGTTTTTTCGCTTCGGTATTTAACGCTTCTGCCCCCCAACCCCCCAAATCTGGGGGACTTTCGGACAGGATTTCTTGCTCAAAGTCCCCCAAGTTTGGGGGATTTAGGGGGCTGCCTGGAGTGATCGCTACAGCGAGGAATTTCATCGA
>NZ_JBJPHS010000058.1:0-40696 GCF_052939495.1 Phormidesmis sp. 146-12
TAGGGGGCTGAAGCCGAGTGAAACGAAGCGAGTCACTCTCATCGAACTGACGTTCACTTAAATCTATTCACTTAACAACCGTGGGCAGTGCCAACGAGTTCTTTAATTTTTTGGGGACAAGTCTTCACCAGCGCTAGTCTAATTTATCGGCGTTAGATTCAAAAGGTTAAAACTTAGATTTATTCAACCGCCATCATTGTGCGCCATCATTGTGTTTGTACGTCTGGTGAACTGTTTGAACGGTCTGAGCGATTGTTCGGCACGCCTTAAATCTTTTACCGATCTGCCTGGTTTTCACAAGACTGTCACAATCTTTGCTTACCTTACAAGAACAAGCCTGATTGTAAAAGTGTACAAGCTTAACGATCGCGGCTAAAGCTCGCTTGACAGGATTCGTACAAATCGGTCGATCAAAATTGCTCTCAGTTGTTGCCCTTGATGTTGACTTGTGGCGCGATCGCGACCCTCTATTCTGGTGAAGCTTTCAAACCAATTAGTCAACACGCTGAAGCTTTTGCCGCCCTTATCTTTCCTGAGAAGCCGTTTGCTTAAGTAGCCTCGCTATCAAGTAGATAACTTGTATTTCTAGCTTACTTTATTGAGTTAGAGAGCCTAGAAGCTTGAGGTTTTTAGCTTTGTTTTCTTGGTTACTTATCTCAAGAAATACGGGCTGAGAATAGTTACCTTCATTAATAGTTACTGTTGGTTACTAAGCCTTAATGTAGAACATCGCCCCTACATAAATGCAGCAGAAAATTAGAGAGTTTATAACCTGATGTTTGACTCTCAAAGGATTAGGGAAGCATAATCTTAATCCCAAAAGACAAGATTCTCTCAATCAGTATTTTCACACCACCTGTGAATTTGAGGAATCATTTTTTGAGCAAAATTCCGCTTCTAACGCCTATTAGAATCTGAACCTCAACTCTCACAGGTTGAATCTACAAAACCTGTTGTTATTCATTCAGCAGCAGCGTCTCTCTTGTTTGCTTGTTACTACCCAAAGCTACCCGAAATGAACACCTGTCCGCCTTCTCGCTTTCGACATCTCCTAGCAGCAACTCTGGCGATCGGAAGCACTTTGCAATTCGTTTTTCCAGCCTTAGCGCAAAGTACGGCCGCCGGAACTGCCATCAGAAACACCGCAACTGGGACATTTTCAGACGGAACGACAACCTACAATACGACTTCTAACGAAGTGACGATCGAGGTTTCAGAAATTGCTGGCATTACACTAACGGCTCAAACCCCCAGTGTTCCTAATCCCAACGCAGGCGATACGCTATTTGTTGATTTCGTGGTCACCAACACAGGTAACGACCCGACTCAATTCTCTATTCCTGGCACCGCCACGCTCTCTAACACCACAGCCTTTGCTCAAAACGGACAGATTCAAATTATTGCTGTCAACGGCACCCCGCTAGGAACTCCGGTCAATGTGCCGAATGGGGGAGATTCGACCGCTAACTTGTTGGCAAATCCAACGATTCCAGCCAACCCTGGTACAGGCACCACCGGAACCGTCACCATTCGCGTTCCCATTCAGGTACTCGCCTCCGCAACCGCAGGCAGCTTATTAACTGTGTCATTGGGTAACACAACTCCTGTTAATGGACAGAACACCGATCGCACAGGCAACATCAGCGCAGCAGACATCTTCACGGTTGATAACGCTAATGGATTGGGGGGCGAAACCAATGCAACGCCTCCTACAAATGGAACGCGAGAAGCAATGGCAACCAGTAGCACAATTACTGTGGCAGCCAGATTGCAGGCGTTTGCGGCCGTTCTCAAAGCGATCGGGGGCTACAGCAACAACAGCACACCCAACAACCTCACAGATGACACGCTGACCTATCGACTATCTTTGAAGGTTGATAACCCAACGCCGCTCCCTACTGGACTGGTTGCTTCTGACCTTTATGGCACGCTACTCAACGTCAACAACAGCACCGCGACTCCTTACGTTCTCGTCTCTGATGCGATTCCGACGGGGTTACAACTAGGTACAACGGCCTCCATTACCGCTCCGCCAAGCTGGACTCCCGTTTACACCCAAGATCCGCTGACGACAAGCGCCTTGAGTGCAAGATGGAGTACAACTCGCCCAACCGCAGGAGCCGCCATTACTCGGATCGGCTTCATCTACGACACAACCACCACGCCGCTTTCAAAAGGGACAACTGGTGTAGGCAATACGATTTCTGGCTTTACCTTCACAATGACACCGATCGCAGGCTTCACAGGCGGTCAGGTGGCTAACATTGCACAGGTCTTTGGGCAATCTCAACCGGGAACCATCGCCCCTGGAACGGCTACCCAGATTGTTTACGACGAGTCAGGTGACCAGACGACCAACAACGGGTTAGTCGGAAACAATCCCGATTCGACTTCGGGAGGCGCAGGCGCAAACGATGGCGGCATTACAGATGGGGTCGCTAATCCAACTGCGGATGGAACTGATCCGGGTGCCGGTAACGATCCGTCCAACACAGGCAACACCAACCAGGGCCCTGATACAGGAACCAACGCAGGCACCAAACTTTTGGGCGGTGAAGACACTGTGTTTACGATCGCCGCGACTCCCCTAAATGGCCCAAGTGGTCAACCTGCTGCGATTGGGCCAACGGATACCAATGATGACTTTACTAACAGGTCGATCGTCATTCCTCCTAACACGCCACCTAATCAAGCGATCGATGCCGATCCATTCACCTTCAACAACACGGTGCAAAACACAAGCGGCAGTTCTCAAGCGATTTCATTATTGCCAACTCCGCCTGCAACACCGACAGCCCTGCCTGATAATACCAAGGTGACGATTACTGATCCAGCGACGGGCACCAGCGCAACCTACAACTACACCTCAGCAGGCGGTTTCATCTTTGAATCAGGCACGGGCGGTACGAGTGCGACGGTTCCCGTGAGAATCACGGTTCCAGGAGGAGACACGGCTCCTTATCAGGCGATCGTTGACCTACCATCGGCTCCTCAACTGACTGGGTTCCCAGTTCCGATCACTGCTTTTGTGGATACGAATAATGATGGTAGTCCGGTGAATGATCCGAGCAACATTACCCTCGATCGTCTCTACACCAACTATGTAAGCCTGGTCAAAGAAGCTCGAATTCTAGAAGCCAACGGTGCTGCTGTATCGGGTGCAGCAGGAAGCTTCACCACTGTGCAGACAGATCTGAGCGCAGCAGCCACTCCCGGCAGAATCATCGAATACCGCATTACTTACAGAAACATCTCAACCAGCGGGGGTACCAATAACGTCACGCTGCCTGCAAACAATCTGGTGATTGTTGAAAGTGGAGTACCGACCGCCAACAATACGAGCAATTGGTTTGGCATCACGATCGATCCAGCCTTTCCAACAACGGGTGGGGTCGGTTCCGCGTTAGATGCGAATGGAACGATCGCGGTCACGACGAGTGGCACTCCGGCAGACATTCAAGAGTACCGAAACACCGTTTTAAGTGTTCCTCCGGGTGCTGCGGCGGGGACATTTATCTTTCAGCGAAAGATCAAGTAAGTCTGGGGGGATTGTTCTTTTCAAACATCTGAGAGGTAATCCCTTCCACCATTTCATTGTTCAAGCGAGTGTTTACAAAAGGATTGGTCATGAAGAAGTATTGGTTACTTAGTGCAAGTGCAGCACTAGTCGTTTCGGTATTGCCGATTAATGGTTCGCCTGCGATCGCTCAGATTTTTAATGCAGGTTCGACGATCGCTCAAAACGTACTCCGTCAGCCCAAGGTTAACTTGAATCTGGTGGCAGATCAGAAGGTTGTCAAAAAAGATGCTCAGGGCAAAGAAATGACAAGCTGGCGACCTGTCGATGGTAAAGTCAAAGCCAAGTCAGGGGATGTGTTTCGCTTTACGGTGACAGGCGAAAATGAAGGGACTCGCGAAGCTAAGAACTTTGTGATTACACAGCCAGTACCCAAAGGAACCGTTTATGAACTAAGCACAGCGACGGTTGCTCAAGGGATTACAGCCACCTACAGCATTGATCAAGGCAAGACTTTTGTGGTGCGTCCAATGGTCAAAGTGACGCTGCCCGGCGGCAAGGTCGAAGAGCGTCCTGCTCCAGCTACAGCTTACACTCACGTGCGCTGGTCGATCGCTCAAGATCTCTCTCCCAATGCAAGCGTGGCGGCTGCTTATCAAGTCAAAGTTCGCTAGTAGCTGGGCTAAGAATTGAGTGTTGGACGATTTTTGGTTGTAGCGCGATCGTCCAATGCTCAATAAGAAAATAAGCGTTCTCAATCAATTCTTTCTACCAGAAAACAAGCATCAACAGTCCTTCTGGTCATTGTGTTAGCTAATCATCGCATCTGTTTTATACCCGGTTTGGCTTCCCATGTTTTTTCACCACAAACGATGTCGTCCACTGGCGGCGTTTCTTTTAGCCAGTCTGCTGTTTCAGTCGATCGCTGACGCAAAAACAACCATTCTCAACACAGCTTCCTATTCGTTTCAGGATGCTGCTAAAAACACGGTTGAAGGCATTACTAATCAACTCAAACAAGAGCTAGTTGATCCCTTTGGGCGCATTCGTGGCTGTGGTGGAGAAGTCTTACCAGACTATGCAGGGTTTAGTGTGGGGCTATATGACGCGAGTGCAGATGATACCCCGATCGCGCTTGTTTCGATCCCCAGAACAGGGGCAGGAACCAGCTTTACAGGCTTACAACCCAATGTTCAAAACAGTAATCCTTTCTTTCTAGCGAATGATGAGCCAAAAGGCGGCTTTAACTTCTTTCTCAATCGCAGCACAGGTCAACTAGAAGTCGGGAAACGATACATTCTGATTGTCAATCCGCCTGCTGGGTCAAGACGCTATAGCCAACGCCAAATTCGAGTGGTGATTACTGCACAAGATGACATTGCGAACACAGTGTCTTATACGGCGACTGCTCTAGATGGTCGAGGCATTAGTTTAGACGGCGATCCAGCTTCTTTTTCGACGACCGTTCCAGTTAATGATGCAGCCGGGACGGGGCTAGTTTTGTCTGCTGTGAGTCTATTGGATCAGCCGATTTGTGTGGGAGTCGCGCAGCCCGTTCAGATTATCAAGACTGCCGATCGCGCCGCCGCCGAACCTGGAGATACCGTGATCTATCGATTGAGCGTGCGGAACTTAAATACAGTAGCCGCAAATCAAATGGAGATTACCGATGTGTTACCGATCGGGTTCTCTTTCTTACCCAGAAGTGTTCGCGGTGAGATTGGTGGCATCGTTGTTCCGGTTACTGCAACGCACAATGGCTCAAATATTACCTTTAAGTTTGACGGCAGCATTTCTCCAGATGGAGTTTTGAATGTTGCTTATGCAGTTCAACTCAGTCCCGACTCTGTTCGTGGATCAGGTGAAAATATCGCAAGTGTTAGCGTTCGTCGATCCGACACCAACGCGATTCTCAGAGATGGCCCCTCCAAGTATCGAATTCGGATTCGTCCTGGCATTGTCTCAGATTGCGGAACCATCATCGGACGAGTCTTTGAAGACAAAAACTTTGACGGCGAACAGCAACCTGGTGAACCTGGAATTCCTAACGCAGTCGTCTTTTTGGATGACGGTACTCGAATCACAACCGATGTCAATGGACTGTTTTCTGTCGCCAATGTTCTAGCTGGACATCGCACAGGTGTTTTGGATCTGAGCAGCGTTCCTGGCTACACCTTTGCTCCCAATCTTTACTTCAAAGAGCGCAACAGCCAATCGCGTCTGGTGCGTCTTGAACCGAGTGGTCTAGTCCGCATGAATTTCGCCGTCACGCCCGCAGCTTCGGAGGCAGGCAAACCATGAATCGTAATTACAAATATCTCACTGCTTGTTTGAAGACGCTGGGCATTACGGCTGAGACGATCAGCCTGGTACTGTTGGCAACTTTATGTCATCGTGCCATTGCAACTCCTGTAGAAACAGCCTTGTTGTCTACTCAGCCGAGCATTAAAGCCTCTGCACAACCTTCGACTGGAATCATTCCAACGCAGTCTTTGATTGCTCAGTCTACTCCCGTTCCTGCGGCTCCCACTCAGACAACTGTTTCAGGAATTAGCATTGTTTCACCACTGCCCAATGCGATCGTAGATGTACCAGCCACATCAGTCATTCTCAAGTTTCCAAGCGATCAGAAAGTTGAACTTAGAGTTAATGGTAATGTCGTGAGTTCTTCGCTCATCGGACGCACCGAAACCGACAAAGCGACTAAACAAATCACTCAAACCTGGTATGGTGTTCCGTTGCAGGATGGCAACAATACCATCGCAGTTCAATTATTTGCCAATAGTCAGGTTGAACAAACTGCATCCATACAAGTACAAGTGCGAGGAACTGCAAAGCAACTAACTCTGAAGACCGCAGAAACTCGCGTACCCGCAGACGGACGATCAACCATCACCCTTTTGGGACAACTGCTCGACGCACAAGGCAACCGCTCGAATCGAGACGCGATCGTGACCCTCAAACCCACCGCAGGCGAATTTGTCGAACCTGATGTCAGTCCTGATCAACCCGGCTATCAAGTCAAAGCCATTCAAGGAGAGTTTAGAGCCACCCTGCGATCGAGTATTCAAGCCCAAACGGTACGAATTCAAGCAAAACTAGAGGACTTAGAAGCCTTTACTCAAGTGCAGTTTGAAACTGATTTGAGATCGTCGATCGTCACAGGTTCAATTAACTTACGGTTGGGCAGACGGGGCACTGATTTTTATCGCGGCTTTCGAGACTTTTTGCCGCCCGATGGAGACAATCGTTATGGCTTATCGACGAGCGGGGCAGTGTTTGCGACGGGACGAGTAGGAGACTGGTTAGTTACTGGTGCATACAACAGCGATCGTGCCCTTAATGAAACCTGTGATGGAACGTCCAGATTATTTCGAGACCAGCAGTTCTGTGATCAGAACTATCCCGTCTATGGTGATAGCTCAAAGGTTGATATTCTGACTCCCTCAACAGACAGTGTGTACTTCAAAATTGAACGCACTTCCCCCACCTCAAACGGCATTGATTCCTTTATGTGGGGCGACTACAACACCGAGGAGTTTGCAACTCGATCGCAGCAGTTTAGCGCAACTAGCCGTCAGCTTCATGGCTTTAAGGGCAACTACAACATTGGCAAGCTACAACTCAGTGCTTTCTACGGCAACAATGTGCAAGGCTTTCAGCGAGATACGATCGCGCCTGATGGGACAAGTGGCTTCTACTTCTTATCTCGACGGTTGGTGATTGGCGGCAGTGAAAATGTCTTTCTAGAAGTCGAAGAGTTGAACCGTCCGGGCACTGTACTAGAACGCAAGCCACTGGTACGGGGGACAGACTACGACATTGATTACGATCGCGGCACGCTGTTATTCAAACAACCAATTTTGAGAACGGATGTTGATCAAGCGGGGCAGGTTCTTGTTCGTCGGATTGTTACAACCTACCAGTACGAAAATCAGCAGGGCGACAAGAGCAATATCTATGCAGGTCGCGCTCGCTATCACTTCTCAAACACACCCGGACAAGAAAGCTGGATTGGCGCAACTTATCTGAGAGAAAATCAAGGCGTTCGTGATTTTGAACTATATGGCACCGATGCACTATTCTCGTTTGCCAACGGCAGTGTGATTGCAGAATATGCTCACTCTAGCAATCGATCGGATGTTCTTGGTCTAGTGAGTGGTTCAGCTTACCGCATCGAAGCCAACGCCAAAATTACTAATAGCATTGATGCGCGGGCCTACTACCGCAAAACAGATACTGGCTTTGCCAACGATGCAACAGTGAGCTTTGTTCCGGGTCAGACCCGCTATGGAGCGGAAGTCACGGGCAGTGTTTCGCCGACTACAAAGTTACGAGTGCAGTACGATCGCGAAGACAATGTAGGCGTTGCACCGCGACAAATTGATACCTTTCAAGATCTGTTTGCTCCCAGGACAGAAGCGATTCCAGGAACACAGGTTGACAATTCACTAACCACGATCGCTGTCGGAGTTCAACAACGTTTTGGGAGTGCCGATCTGAATGTTGATCTACTCCATCGCCAGCGAGACGATCGCCTTGCTCCCGAATCGAGTGGCTCCTCGGATCAGCTGCGATCGCGCTTTACAATGCCTCTGGCAAAGAACCTGACTTTCCAGGCGCTCAACGAAACTACACTGTCTGCTAATACCGATGCAGTCTACTCCGATCGCACTGCCGTTGGCTTAGATTGGGCACTCATGCCAGGGGTTAATTTGGGCTTGAGTCAACAGTTCTATACCAGGGGACAACTCGCTGGACAATCAATTACCAACCTGGGGATTCGCGGTGAGTATAAGTTTGGCTCAGACACGACCCTATCGGCTCGATATGGCATTATCGGCGGAGCAAGTAGCTGGACAACCCAAGGCGCGATCGGAATCAATCAAGGACTGACGATCGCCCCTGGTTTGAGAATGAATCTGGCTTACGAACATCTGTTTGGTGGCTTCTTTGGTACTACTGGAGTTGGGACACAGTTTGCTCAACCCTTTGCGGTCGGTCAGAGTGCCTCGGCGATCGGCTTGCAGGGAGGAAGTAACTACAGCGTAGGGCTAGAATATACGGGCAGCAAAGACTTTCAGGCGAGTGCCCGCTACGAGCGTCGGACTTCTTCGGGCGGCAGCAATACAGTGATTTCGGCGGCGGCAACCGGAAAGATTTCTCCCTCACTTACAGCACTAGTCCGCTACCAGCAAGCCAACGCGGCGAACCAAACGCTGATTGGACTAGGAAATACCGCAAACCTGAAAGTAGGGTTAGCTTACCGCAATCCCAATGACGACAAGTTCAATGCTCTATTTCGCTACGAGTACCGCAAAAATCCCTCGACGATTCCTGACACAATTTTATTTGGGAGTGGCACTGGCTCCGAAGATCACACGATCGCTTTAGAAGGTCTGTATGCCCCTAATTGGCGCTGGGAATTCTACGGGAAGTACGCCATGCGTCGTAGCTCTACGACTCTTGCCAGCGACCTAGTAGGCACTAGCACGGTTTCTCTCGCCCAACTCAGAGCCACTTATCGTTTGGGTTATAGCTGGGATCTTGTTGGAGAAGCCCGTTGGATTACTCAGCCCAGTGCTGGATTTAGTGAAACAGGCTTTTTGCTAGAGGCAGGCTACTATCTCACGCCCAATCTTAGACTGGCAGCAGGATATAGCTTTGGTCGAGTTAACGATCGCGACTTTGACGGTAGTCGATCGGCAGGCGGCCCTTACCTGGGGCTAACCATCAAACTCAACGAACTATTTAGCGGCTTTGGCTTACAGAAGCCGACTCCAGCCAACCAGCCCAAACCAGAAGCAACCCTTTCAACTGCTCCGGTCAGTCCCCCCAGTGTCCAAGGTGCCACCCCATGAAGCGTAATTTAATCTCTCCTTATGTTGAACGATCGCCGTTCTGGGCGCGATCACTGCGTAGCATTAGTCCCCTCTATGCGGCTACCGTTTTGCTCGTATCACAAAATCTCTGGTTCTTTACCTCCCCCGCAAGGGCGGACAAAATAGGGGGCGGTGGCACCATCTGTGCAGTTCCCGGTAAAGATGGGAGTCCAACTGTGGGGTCGAGTGTAGCCAACACTTACTATCCTGGTGCGGCTGGAGTCACTGCGAGTGCTGGAACCAATAGCATTACCGTAGGAACATCATCAGGATTTAGCAGCCCGATTCAGCCAGGTGACTTGCTACTAGTCATCCAAATGCAAGGTGCAGAGATTAATAGTACCAATACGGGTGCCTATGGGGATGGTGACTCTAGCAACAATGGCTCGACAGGGCTGCCAAACTTTCCAACAGATGGCACTGTCAATGGCAACACGGCGACCAACTTCACTGCCGGAAACTTTGAGTACGTTGTGGCAACTAACACTGTTGCAACTAGCGGCGGCACAATTACCCTCAGTTCTTCTCTAGTAAATAGCTATGTGAATGCTGATAATACGGGTGGAAGTAGCCAGGGGCAAAAGCGATTTCAGGTAGTTCGAGTGCCACAGTATGCAAACCTGACCGTGAGTGGCACGATCGCAGCAACTCCCTGGAATGGATCAACGGGCGGTGTGGTAGCGATCGATGTGGTGGGTAGCACGACCTTTACAGGTGCAGGCCAAATTAATGTAGATGGGCAAGGCTTTCGAGGCGGCGGCGGTCGTCAGTTGGGAGGAGGCGCTGGCGCAAACACAGATGTTGTTTCCCTTTCTACTATCAACAACAACGCCTCTAAGGGGGAGGGAGTCGCCGGGACACCCAGATACCTATTTAACCCCACTACGAATGCCTTAATCACTAACACGCAAGAAGGCTATCCCAATGGAAGCTATGGTCGTGGTGCCCCCGGAAACGCTGGCGGCGGCGGTACAGACGGGAGACCCAGCGCTAACGATGAAAACGCTGGCGGCGGTGGCGGTAGCAATGGCGGTTCAGGTGGTAGAGGTGGCAGAACTTGGAATAGCGTCTTGCCCTACGGGGGCGCAGGAGGTGCCCCTTTCTCAGTAGCATCTGCCCGTCGGTTGATTTTGGGTGGGGGTGGCGGGGCTGGCACCACAAACAACGGGACTGGGACTCCTGGCGCTGGATTAGCCAGTAGTGGTGCCCCTGGGGGGGGAATAGTTCTGCTGCGGACAGGAACGATCGCTGGGACAGGAACGATCAGTGCCAAAGGTGCCACTCCAGCCCCCATTCCTGCCAATGACGCAAGTGGTGGGGGCGGAGCGGGGGGTAGTGTTCTCGTTATTTCGCAAACGGGAAGTTCAACTGGTCTCAGTATTAATGTAAGCGGTGGCAGAGGGGGCACTAACACAGGGGGCGGCGCTCCTCATGGGCCCGGTGGGGGCGGTTCTGGTGGGGTCGTTCTCTTTAGCCCTGGCGCAACCACGAATGTGAGCGGGGGGGCAGCCGGAACGACTAACAATGATGCCACCAACTTTGGGGGAGCAACCGCAGGGGATGGAGTGACTGCTCCAATTTCAGTGACTCCCGCAGATGCCACAACAAGCATTTCAGGAGCAAGCTGTATCATCTCTGCCGCTAAGTCAACCTCAACTCCCGGGCCGATGGTCGCACCCGGAACAGCAACCTACACCATTACTGCCAGCAATCCCACGGGAACAAATCGATCGACCGCTGAGAACGTCGTGATTGCGGATTCAGGGTTGCCCACTGGGTTTACCAACAGTTCAGCCACGGTGACTCCCGTTTATTCAGGAGGAGCGACCGGCCCAGCAACCGTGACAACCGGAGGAACTGCTTCTCAGCCCTCCTGGTCAGGGTTCAAGATTCCACCAGGCGGCAATGTTGCTATTACGTTCACCGTTAACATTGCCAACGGCACCACTTCTGGAACTTACAACAACAGTGCCACGGCAGCCGCACAGTACAGCAATACAAGCGCAAATGTCACCAGTGCGCCGACAGGCAGCGCCGCAGTCACTTCGACATACAACGGTACATCACCTGCAAATACAGCAGAAGATGTGACGATCGTACCCGTTAGCCCTCTGCAAGTCGATAAGACAGTCGCTCTAGCGGCAGATAGCGACAACTCAAGCGGCACGACACCCGGTGATATTTTGGAGTACACGGTGGCGGTCAGAAATACTAGCACTACCACCTCAGTCAATAACGTGATTTTGAGTGATCCGCTTCCCACCAACACCGCTTATGTTCCTAGTTCCTTACAAATTACTGCTGGAGCAAATACGGGAAACAAAACCGATGCGGTCACAGACGATCAAGCTGAGATTAATGGCTCTCAGATTGTTTTCCGATTAGGTACAGGGGCAACGAGTTCGGCAGGTGGGAGTTTAGGAACGACGGCTGCCAACAATACAACCACTGTTAAATTCCGCGTTAAAATTAATGACCCATTGCCAGCAGGAACAACTCAACTCTTAAACCAGGCAGTTGTCTCTAGTACGGGTTTTGCCAATGCGCCCAGTAACGACCCTGGCACTCCGGCCCCTAACGATCCGACGCTAACTCCGATTCGCCCTCGGCTGCGTCTGGTCAAACGAATTACGGGTATCAAAAAGGAGGGTAGCGCGACTGTGACTGCGATCGGGGGATACAACAACTTAGCCACCGATAATAACGATAACCCTGGTGTAAATTGGCCGGGCGGCAGCAACACTTACCTTCTAGGAGCTATTAACGGCACACAAATCCCGACCCCGAATCCAGGTGCCCCTGCTCCCAAAGACGAAGTGGAGTACACCATTTACTTTTTATCCGACAGCACGATCAATGCAAACAATGTCAACCTTTGTGACTTTGTGCCCGCTAAACAAACCTTAGTTCCTGGAACGATCCAACTTAACTTTGGCGGGACTACCACTGCTGTTACTGAAGGTTCTGGTGCTGGCCCAGGAAGTGGGTTTTACACGGCTACATTCCCTGTTGATTGTACGGGCATCAACAGTGGGCGCGGTGCAGTCCGAATCCAAGTCGGAACCGTCACCAACGCAACCAGTACGCCGTCAACCTCTTATGGCTTCTTTCGATTCCGAGCTAAGGTCGATTAAGCGACTAAAAGTGAATGTTTTGGTACAACGGTAGCAATTGGTGGAAGGTTGCAAGGGGCGACCGACGGCGACATACCCCAGCTACCAACTATTGCTTGAGCGCGCAACCCTGATCCAAAAACGACAAAGGCCAGTACAATGACTGGCCTCTATCTGATCGGAGCGACACGATTTGAACGTGCGACCCCCACTACCCCAAAGTGGTGCGCTACCAAGCTGCGCTACGCCCCGAACTTGCTTAACCAGCATAACATAATGTGCCCTGTTCGACCAAATCTTCAGAAAACTTGCAGAGCTTGCAGCGCCTCCAGTAATTTTGGAACCACGGCCTCAGTCCAAAAGCCTTCACCACGCCGCCCAGACCGCAAAATCAGACGCAGACTGTAGGCGTGAGGATAGCCTTCTGCTTCGAGCCACAGGAGGTCGCTTTCGGCTTCACAGGCGATCGTTTCTTCGTCCATTAGTTCTCCTGCCATTTGAAGCATGGTGCGGCTCAGTTGGTCGGCTAATCGGATGACATCAGACAGTTCGGACTCTGTTAGCTCGATCGCCCAGTCGTCTCCTCCGATCAGTCCCCGAAATTCTGGAGCGTCTGCATCCCATCCCAGCCGCCAGCCAGCGCCACTTTTGAGTAACCGTCCCATCAGGGCAATAGTAACCGGGCACCCCCTGTCTGAGGCGAAGCGGCCGGAGTCGGGGTCGGTTGGGGTTTGGCAACTGGTTTGGCAACAGAGGGCGCGATCGGTTGACTGGCGGACGGATTAAAAACGTTGACTAGCGCCTGAACCAGAGCATTTCGCTGTCTCCGAGTGAGGCGACTAATGGCAGCCCGATCGCTCTCCAATGGATTTTTTCGCAAATTGTCAAAGCCTGGATAGCTCGATTCCAGCATCGGCTCATTAATGCCCAGATAATCGCCCAGCGTCAGCTTCCAGTCGAGACGATAGACAAGGGGACGGCCTTTTATATATTGGTGATAGCGCACCATGCGACTGACGAGCGTGTTGTTGGGGTCAGGTTTGCCCGTCTCGCGGTTGATGTATTGATTTTCGAGCGGTAGGTCTGGTAACTGCTGATAAACCTTTGACCAGGCATCTTGGACTCTGGATCTCGTCGTCGTGGGCGTAGAAGGTTCGGCAGCGATCGTTCCTCCAGTCAGCAAGCCAATCAGCCCGATCGTGCCCACAATCAGCCCAAATCGTCTTGTGCGTCGTTTATCAAATTGGTTGCTCATGCGAGTCGATCGTGTCCGTTGGATTCGGTTAACGAATTTGAAGAGAAAGGTTTCTCCAAGAAAAAACCCAAGAAAAAGAAGCGTTGAAGGAGAAGATAGGGATGCGCCAAACACCCCCGATCTCCTTAGAATGCGCTACTCACCAATGATTTCGGGTTGGGTTAGCTCATCTGACATCTCAACGATCGCCCGCATCACTGGCTTCATCATCGGGTCGTCTCCGCTATCAAAATCTTCAAAACGGCGGCGTTTGGCGCGATTGGCAACCTGGACAGTGATCCGATAGCGGTTGGAGGCAGCGTTAATCAACTCATCGGCGCGGCGCATCAGTTGAGTTGTGTCAAAGGTAGGACGCTTGTGTAAGGAGCCAGATTTTGCCATAAATGTTGCCTTGGGTAAGTGGTCGAGGGCGTAAGTCTGTAAACGGATCGCGAATGATGCTGTTTTGAGATAGGGTTGTTGTAAAGATTTGAAAATCTTCGCCTTTGAATGCTAAATTTTCAGTCTAGCCCCCTTCTATTAATAGCGTAGACCATTCAAGATTATACGGTTTCATGCAAACGATCGACCCGCCCTCTGTTGGATTAGATGCTCGTCCCACTCCCCCGTCGCTGAGGCTGTTAGCGCTAGGAGATAGCCTGGTTTATGGATTTGGCGATCCGGTGGGGGGCGGCTGGGTTGAGCGACTTCGCAGACAGTGGATGACTCCGGGTGGCCCCAATCATGCGCTTTACAATTTGGGAGTGCGGGGAGATGGCGTTCGGCAGGTGGCGCGACGGCTTGAAGCTGAGTTTCACAATCGAGGCGAACTGCGGAATCGAGTTCCAGATTTGATTATTCTCTCGGTGGGCGTGAATGATTCTCCTCGATTAGCCAGACTGGATGGCAAAAACTTGACCGAGTTTGAGGGCTTTGAGATGGGGATCGCTGATTTGCTCGATCGTTCTCAACGGCTTTGTCCAGTGATTTTTGTGGGCATGGTGCCTGTCAATCAAGCCAAAATGCCGTTTCTCAACTGTCTCTACTACAATCATGTTGACCAACATCGCTACAAAGAAGCCACACGGCTAGCCTGCGAAAAGCGACAGATTCCTTATCTCGACTTGTTTGATTTGTGGATGTCGCGAGGGATAGATTGGTGTCAGACGCAGTTGACCGAAGATGGGCTGCATCCTAACGTAATGGGCTATCAAACGCTGCTGCAAGATCTTTTAGGTTGGCAGGCGCTGCGGGATTGGATTGGGTGATTGGGGTTTTGGGGTTGAATATGACGAAATTAGTGGTAGCGACGGGCAATCCTGGCAAGCTGCGAGAAATGCAGGCGTATCTGGTCGGGCTGGATTGGGAATTGATGCTCAAGCCAGATGAGTTGGATATTGAAGAAACGGGGACAACCTTTGCTGAAAATGCTGCGCTCAAAGCGTCTCAGGTTGCCAAGGCGTTGGGGGAATGGTCGATCGCTGATGATTCCGGTTTAGCCGTCGATGCGCTGAATGGGGCACCCGGATTGTATTCTGCACGCTATGGGACGACTGATGCCAATCGAATTGACCGACTGCTGAGAGAATTGGGCAATTGTTCCGATCGCAAGGCTCAGTTTGTCTGTGCGATCGCATTGGCTCGACCGGATGGCACGATCGCCCTGCAAGCGGAAGGCATTTGTCCCGGTGAAATTTTGACGCAGCCGCGAGGAGAAGGCGGGTTTGGGTATGATCCGATTTTTTATGTGCCTGAGCAAGGAATGACGTTTTCAGAAATGCCGCCCGAAGTAAAACACAAGGTCAGTCACCGGGGCAGAGCGTTCGAGATCTTGTTGCCTGAACTGAGGAAGATTAAGCCTTGAAGATAATGTGAATTCGACGAGTTTTTTCGCTTCGATGTTTAGCGCTTCTGCCCCCCAACCCCCCAATTCTGGGGGACTTTGAAGTAAGATTTTCGGCTCAGAGTTTGTCTTGTGAAATCATGCCGACAACGGCTTTGACAGCGCGAAGATAATCACTGGGATGCAACAAAATTTGTGTTCCTCGAATGCCAGCAGAGATCGAAACGAGATCAAAAATTTCAATGAGTTCGTCTACATAAACGGGATAGTCTTTTTTGCAAGCTAGAGCCGTCACGCCGCCGCGAATGTAGCCTGTAAGAGGTTGGACTTCCTTAAGCGAAACGGTTTCTACTTTACGATCGCCCGACAGTTGCGCCAGTGCTTTGAGATCCAGTTGGGTGTTGCCTGGAATGACGGCTAAGAGGATTCCGGTGCGATCGCCTCTAGCTACCAATGTTTTAAACACTTGTTCGGGGGGCAATCCGATTTTTTGAGCGACGCTTTCGGCGGCTAGATCATCAGGGTCAACGTCGTAGTCGCGCAGGTCGTAATGGATGCCAAGATTGTCCAAAATGCGGACGGCGTTTGTCTTCATCCGGTTTCTCAATGTTTCAAAGGCTTTCTCAATATGAGAACTTTAGCAGTTTCAAAGATTCGTTTGGAAGGATGATTTGTAGGGCAGACTTTGGACTTTAGACGTTGGATTTTTGGCGTTGCTGATTGGAGGGATGACTCTGTGGGAAGTGTCCGTCTTTTCGCCCCCTAAATCCCCCAAATTGGGGGACTTTGAACCTTGGGGTTCCTGCGGCTTTGGGGCAGTTCAGCCCACGATTTAGCAATGCCGGATTTGAAACTTGCCCTGTCTCTAGTCCAGAGTTCTTGTGTTCGGTGCAAAAAAAGCCCGATCGCACTGAGTCGATCGAGCTTCTAGAAGGTATCCAGACTGTGAATCACATCGTAACTAGGACTTTAATGCAGCTAACATTGCTTTATAGATGTGTGACTGATCAACTGCCCCCGGTACACCAGGAATCTGGTAAGTCTTAGCAGTGCCTCCCGGTGGTCTGTCTACAAACTCAACATTGCTTCCAACATAATCGAGCAGCTTGAAGGTGTCGCCCTGGAAGTAAACAGGCACCAATCGGTTGCTGTGGTTGCCCCAGCCATACTTGATAGCCGGATCAGAACCCCAGAAGTGACCCGCTTCGGCTGGCGTGTTTTTATTGAAGGTCAACGCTTCTGCACCGTTGGCTTTGACCAATTCAGCATAGTTGTCGTTGAGTGTCAGATAGTGGTCGTGGTCAGCCGTGACAATCAGAACGTTTTTCTTCCAGCCGCCGTTTTTGCTCACCCAGTTGGTTACTTCTTTCACCGCATTGTCAAAAGAGGTCATCGTCCCAATTAGGTTATCTAGATTGTTGTCGTGGGCAGCCCAATCAATGTCGCCGCCTTCAACCATCAGCCAAAAACCATCTTTGTCCTTACCCAACACTTCTAAAGCGGCTCTCGTCATTTGGGCCAGCGTCGGATTTGCCCGGACTTCTTTCGCAATGAACTGCTCATTGGTTTCAGCGATCGCCGTTGCCAAAGGACGCACTGTATCAGGTTTGGGAATCTGAGTGCCGTTGTTAATAGGGGTTCCCGTCGCATTGGTCGGAGCCGCAGCCGTCGAGTAAACCGAGAAGTTAGACAACCCCGTTAGGCTGTAGTCACCATTAGCGGACAGCGTGGGAATATTGCCATCTTGACCACGGGCCCCAAATAAACCTAAGAGACGATCGCCCTGATTGGGATCAAGCTTCTTCGCCGTTTCGAGCAAGGTTTTGCCACCCAGTCTAATTTGGCCCGATCGGGTTGTTGTGGTAACTCTGGTATCCCGTTCGACAAAGGTGTAGCCATAGCGATTATTAGTCGGCTTGTCGCGCAGTTCTTCATAGGTAGACTGCTTGATGTATTCAAAGCCCTTGGGAGTGACAGTGCTGGCTGCCGTGGTGTTGAGAAAGTCGAGCGGGTGTCCACCTCCCAGCAAAACAGTGGGCAGGTAACCCTGGTCTTCACGCAGCGCTTCTTGCAAAATGTTGTCTAAAGCCGGGAAGTCAGCATCGTATTTGTTGCGACGGTTAACACTTGAAGCAGCCGCACCAGGAGTCGCATGGGTAATCGGAACTGAAGTAACCAGTCCAGTTGATTTGCCCAATTCTCGTGCGGTTTGCAGAATGGTTTTATCGGCTTGCTCGTAGATATCGACTGACATGGCGTTGTTGTAGCTCTTAACCCCGGTGTACAAGGTCGAAGCAGTGTTGGCCGAGTCAGGATAGCTGCACTTGATGTACTCAGGATCGGTGCCTTGAGGAACCGCCGGAGACAGAGGAATCCAGGGAGTTGGGCCGCCTTTGGCGATTTCGTAGCCGACAATGTTGCCTTTTCCGGGGTCGCCTCCGTTGCGGCAGGGTTGGTTGGCGGTGGCGGTCAAGTCGCGAGCGGGGGTGCCGGGGTTGATTGCCGGATTAAATTGGAACCCTGGACGAATGGGACTCTGCCCCGTAATCGGATTGGAGTTATCTAGCGCCGAGTTGCCCGTTGAAGATGTGACTGCGCCTGTGGTGGCATTAGTCGCGTCGATCGTCGTTCCATAGGTCGTCGTGTAGGTGTAGCCCTTTAGCTTTTGAAAGTTCAGCCCTTGCCCCTTTCCTGCTTTGTAAAGGGTGCCTGTTTTCGCAGCCGCAGCCGCCCGTGCCATGTTCCAGCCCATCCCATCACCGATCATGATGATGACATTAACTCCGTTTCCTTCGGCCAGGGCAGGAGGTGTGCTGAGGGGAGAAAAGGTGACATTTAGGAGACAGAAAAGGCAGGCGAGAAAGAGAGAAAACGATCGCTTCGAGCTACCCACAAGGAGTAGGGTGATGCTGTCAAAAAAACGAATCATGGTTTATTCCTTCGCAACAAAGTCCGGCTTTTTGGCACAAAAAATCTGTGGAACTCAGCTTGGAGCGAATCCCGGTTGGATTTGAGAAGGGGTGACAGAAATTTTTGGCGTTGCTGATTGGAGGGATGACTCTGTGGGAAGTGTCCATCTTTTCGCCCCCTAAATCCCCCAAAAATGGGGGACTTTGAACCTTGGGGTTCCCGCCGCTTGGGGGCAATTCATCCCCTGATTCAGCAACGCCAGATTTTTTACTACGCCTGTCTTCTACTGATAGAAGTTAGGGGCCCGATGGCTGTCAATGACTTCTTGAGCAAACTGGTTGACTGGGGCAGAAAATTGGGGCTGTGCAGTGTGGACGGAAGGCTCAACCCCTTGCGGGTAAATCGAAGAGGTCGCCGTTGCGACTTGAGACAAAGACCACACGGCTGTGATGAGTGCTACGCAAAAACCCGCCAGAAAGAGAGTCAGCCAACGCACAGATTTATGGAACGGTAAACGCATCATGCAAAGATCCTGAATTTAAGGTAAACACTAAAACGAACGCTAAACAAAAACTAGAAAGAACGGCTCATCGATTGTCGTAAAAGTTTGGCTCGTTTTCTGATACCGGAACCGGGGGCGTAAACGCAGCGACTTGAGTGGTATCGGGCGATCGATCAAAGCCGAGTAATGTGGTAGATCCTCCAAAATAACGCGCCCATTGCTGAACGCTTGAACGGGTTTGCCAATCCTGCCGAGAGACGCTGACAGACAGCAGCGGGGCGATCTGACCTTCCCGTTCTCCCAGGACTTTGAGCGAGACTTTGGTCGTCGTCGGATCGGCAAAGCTTTGATTGATCAGGTCGGTGGCGATCGTGTCTGCCTGCTTCATCAAGGTTGCAAAATCGCCGCTTTCCGCGTTGAGTAAGCGTTCAATTTGACGGCTTTCGGCACGAGCGGGAGCCGCCATTGATCCAATCAAGAGGGCTGAAATCACCCAATTTTGCAGACGTAAACCCATAATTTGTCTTTGGGATGAATAGATGAGCAGGGTTTCAGAGGTTCTGTCAATAGAGTAATCTCTAACTTGATGAACTCCGTGTTTTCCTGAAGACATGCTCTGTTAAGCTTTGATGAAGCAATGGATGAAAGCCCGTTTCAGCTTGCGTTTCATCTCCCTTAAGTTGGAGAATAGTCTCCTGAATTTGATAGGTTTTTTGAAGGTGAGTTTGTATCTTTTGTAGTAAGCGATCGCGTTCTCCACTCTCCAAGGCTTTCTCAACTCGAATCTGAGCCACCAGCGCCACCTGATCGGCCGTAATGCTCCAGATTCGCAGCGCTTCGACTTGTTGGACGGATTCAAAGGTCAGCAAAGTGGCTTCGATTTCGGTGGGATCGATCGACGCGGGCGCGTATTCTAGAAGAATTTCCAGACTTTGCTTAATCAACGGTAAGGCACTCAAACTCGTCAGAGCAGCGACCATCAAACTAGCCGTCGTGTCCATCCACATCCAATGCCAGAAGTAGATCGTCAAACTCGCCACAATCACGCCCGCCGAACTAGCCGCATCCGCCACCACATGCAAAAAAGCGGCTTTGAGATTGAGATCATCTTGACTGCGCTGATAGAGCAAAAGAATATTCAAACTGTTGACCAATAACCCAATCCCGGCTCCCAGCAGCATCGGCAAGCCCAAAACGGTCTGCGGTAAGTTAAATCGTTCCCAACTTTCCCAGGTGACAAAGGCAGCGATCGCCAGCAGTCCCAAGCCATTGAGTAAGGCGGCGAGAATCTCAACTCGTTGGTGTCCAAAAGTGGCGCGATCGCTCGCAGGACGCTGTGCTAACCAGGCGGCTCCCAAAGTCATGCTCAGGGCGGTTACATCGGCTAAAAGGTGCCCCGCATCAGCCAGTAAAGAGAGGCTATGGCTCCAGGTGCCGATCGCTAATTCAGTTGCAAACAGGCTGGCTAAAAGGACTAACGCAATTGAAATCACCTGCATCTTTTGACCAGATGAATCGTTTGAATGCAGTAGGCCACAGAAGCAAGGACGCAATTTAGGAAGGTTGGTAGACTGTGGCTTAAGGGCGATCGTCATTCAGATTAATTGAGTACAAGGGAGAGGTTAACAATGAATGGAATCTAAAAAGCTTGGAATCAGGTTACTGAATTATTTTCATACATGACTTAAAAAAGTTTGCATCATGAATGTAAACGCCCAGGCGACTCAAAACTTTATAGAGGGCAGCCTTGAGAAAAGTTGTTTTTTAATGAATCTGTGAACAGGTTATCAGCTTTGTAATTAATGAGTCAGTAAGCGAACATTAACGTTGAGTAAAGAACAAATGATTGCTATTAAAAATCGTGACAAACCCCAACTGGAATCGGTCACGATTATGGCTGACTTGAACTTCAGACTTTGGACTCTAGACTAAGCAGCCTTGAAAGTCTTCTATCTTCGGTTCAATGTCTAACGTCTCTGGCTGTCTAACGTCTCTAACGATTCAACGCCAGTGAAGAATTGAGTGTTAGAGAGAGATTATCGGTGCGAGGCTCGACGACGACGACTTCATTGTTTTTGCGTCCGAGTAGCAGTCCGCCCAGGGCACCGGCCCCCGTCCCAATCAGAACTCTACCCAGCGTGATGCGTTTTTTACCCGTCACTCCTGAGATGATTGCTGCCGCACCTGACCCGATCGCCGCTCCCTTCAAAATCGCTCCGGTATCGACACCCTGGCGAATGTTTTCTTTGCGGCTGAGAACATCAGAACGAGCATCGATCGGCAAGCGTGTGCCATCGGTCAAAATTAGCGTTCTGGCGACAAATTGGGAGTTGTTGTTCTCTGCGGGTCGAAATTCACCTTCAACCTGGCTTCCAGCAGGAATGAGTAGCGTTCCAGAAGACGATCGAATGTTGCGGGCGATCGTCAGCGTCATGGGCACTGTTTCGGCTGGCGCGATTACAATTCTTTCGGCTTTGTCATAGACTACGGGGAAGCTGGCACCCGCAGGGATTCTCACACCATAGCTGGGTGAAGTGCGCTGAGACGGGAAGAGTTGTGCAACTTTTTGGGGTGCTTGATTGGCGTTAGCGGCTCCCATCATGATCATGGGGGCGATGCTCGTCGAAGTCACGCCCAAAGTCAGTGCGAGCGCGGTACTTGCTTGAAATTTCTTTAAGTTCAACATGGGTCTGTCCTTCAGGTCGTGTTCTAGTAGCGATGTCTTTATTGACTAGAGAATTTTTAACAAGGTTCCTGAACTTACAAAACCTACCTTTGGACTGAGTGAGCGATCGTGAGCTATCTCTCTAAGGTGAGCCTCCTCAAAAGACATGGAAAAAGACATGGATTCGATGAAATCTTTTGCTACGGTGATTAATCCGGGCAGCCTCCTAAATCCCTCACGAGTCAGGGCCTTTGAAACCGGAATTGCTTTAAAGTCCGTCAGAATGAGGGATTGGGGGCAGAGGCGCTGAACACCGAAGCGAAAAAAATCATTGCATTAACGCTAAAAAGACAGTCTGTTGAATGAGTCCACAGTTTGTTTGAATCACTGCGGTTTTAATTACTTGAGAGCATCTATTCAGTTAGGAACGGCTGCTTTTCGTCACTTTTCTCGCAGGCGTTTGAGCAGCATCGTTAATCGAGCCTGGGCTGTTTGGTTAATCTCGCTGACTTCGGATGCAGATTCTCCAACATCTCCTAATTGGCCGACCGTCGATCGCAACCGATTAGACAAAAACATGGCCATCGCTCGATAAAACCGAGAAGCAAACCCGACATCGAGATTGAGTTTCTCAGCGAGATCAACTTGAGGAATTGCAAAGACTTGTGAAGCTTGGGCGGCTCTCACCGTGGCAGACGGCGGACGAGAATCGACAAACGACATTTCACCGACGATTTCGCCCTGACCGAGACGGGCAATTTCGCGGCCTCCGAGCGCCCCCGTTGAGACCGATAACTCGCCTTCTAGCAAAATGTAGAGCGTGTTGACAGGCTGCCCTTCCTGGATCAAAACCGTTTTGGGAGAAATGGATTGGCGGGTTCCGATCGACACAATCCAATCAATATCAGCATCAATCAACTCACTCAGGATGAATAAGACTTTTTTCATGATTTTTGGTAAGTGCGAGTGTGCATCAAGCCCCAAATCACCCTGAAGTTTGGCAGTTAGCCCATGTTTGATCGAAAGTCCTTTACAGATTAGCCCTTCTAGCGATTAGACTACAATACAGTGCGACTGTACTTTCGTGCATTTGTACTGAATTACGCTCCGCCCTATGGCTGACGTGTTGATTTGAGCAACGAATTTAACGGCTGCCCGCGATCGCATTGTCATGATTCCTCAACAGCTAACTCTCAAGAATTTTTTGAGCTATCGTGCGGCCACGCTTGATTTTAGAGGGCTGCACACGGCTTGCGTTTGTGGGTCAAATGGGGCGGGCAAGTCGTCATTGTTAGAAGCCATTTCTTGGGTGATTTGGGGAGAGAGTCGCGTTGCGCTCGAAGATGATGTGATTCACATCGGCACTAAGGAAGCGCAAGTTGATTTTATTTTTAGCATTCACCAGCAGACTTATCGAGTGATTCGGACGCGACAACGGGGACAGGGTGTCGTGTTGGAGTTTCAAATTGCTCAAGGAGAAAATCGGGCAGAATTGGAACAAACGCGCTTTCGATCGCTCACCGAAAAAGGCATCCGCGCCACTCAGCAGCTAATTTTGGAGCATTTGAAGCTTGATTATGAAACCTTTGTCAACTCTGCTTATTTAAGACAGGGACGCGCCGATGAGTTTATGTTGCGTCGTCCGGCAGAGCGCAAGCAGATTCTCGCTGACTTGCTCAAGCTACAACGATACGATCAGTTGGCAGAGCAAGCCAAAGATAAATCGCGCCAGTTCAAAGGACAAATGGAACTGCTAGAGAGAAATCTGGCGACCAATGAGTCACAGCTACAACGACGAGAAGCGATCGCTCAAGAATGCGCCGAGTTAGAACTCAATCTAGCTCACATGCAACAGCAGCAGATTGCTAAAACAGCCCAATTGCAAACGCTAAAAGCAAGACAACAACAACGCCAAACCTGGCAGCAACAACTAACCTGGCAACAACAGCAACAACGCAATCTCAGCCAAGATTGTCAACGTCTACAACAGGAATTTTCTCAGACCGATCACCAGAAAAAAACGCTGGAGACACTTCTTGGTCAACAAAATCAGATTGTTTTGGGATATCAGCAATGGCAAATGCTGCAATCGCAAGAGGAAATTCTAGCTACCAAGTTTCAGTCTCATCAAGTTGCTCAAACCAAACGCCAAAAATATCAGCAGCAGCAAACTGAAAACCTCAGCGAATTACACAATCGTCAACAGCAAATCCAGGCTCAAGACGCTGCTCTCATTCAACAAACGCAAGAAATTCAGCGGACGTTGAGCAAGGCGGCCGATATCGAAGCGGGAATGGAACAGTTGCGCCAGGCAAGACTTTATCTCAGTCAATTAGATCAACTGCAACTGCAAGCAGCACCTCTAATTCAGCGAAGACAACAGCTACAAAGTCAGGTCGATCGTGCTTCCACTCGCTTGAGTGCCCGTTTGGATGAAGTTCGTTCTTCAGCCTATCAACTCCAAACTCAGCAACAACGTCAGCCTAAACTTCAAAAAGCGGCCGTCGAGATTGCTACTCGCATTGAAGAACTGCAAAAAATCAGACTTTATCAAGAACAAGTCCGTGAGAAAGGATTAGAGCGACGCAGCTTTATGGAACGATTGCAGGCCCACCAGCGCGATCACGAAGCTCAACTTGCCGAACTCGACCAAAAGATTCGCATGTTGAGGCAAGGCGTGTGTGGCGGAGAGAGCTATGAGTTTTCAGCCTTGAATCTTCGAGAAGATCAGAAGGCTGGCTTAGAAAAAAGTTCAGTCACCCTTCAAAACAGACCTAAGATTCAAGAGTCTTATCCACCTTGTCCGCTGTGCGATCGTCCCCTGGATGAGCATCACTGGAATCTCGTTTTAGAAAAACATCAGCAGCAACAGCAAGAAGTTCTCGATCAAATTTGGGTGATTCGAGAGCAACTGGCCGTCTCTGAGCGAGAGATTCAGATTTTGCGGGGAGAGTATCGCGAGCTAGAAGAAAAGCTGACGCAGTACGGCACTGTTTTAGAACGGCGTGGCCAGCTACAGGAACAGCTTCAAGTGACGGCCGATGTGCAAAAAAGTTGGGAACAACTCAACGCTGAGGCCGCACAGCTTGAAGCAAAACTTAAATCAGGTGACTATGCCACCGAGTTTCAAGAAGAATTGCAGCTACTCGATCGCAGTCTTCAACAAATCAACTATGACGAAAAAGATCACGCCCTGGCGCGGGGAGCCATCGATCGCTGGCGTTGGGCAGAAATCAAACAGGCAGAAGTCAAGCAGGCAAAGCGGCGACAGGCTCAAATCGAGGCGCGTCAACCCGAACTCAAATCACAGCTTGCAGACCTTGAGCAACAGATGGAGCGGATCAATCAAGAGACAGCTTTTGGACTGGGCGAGTACGATCGTCAGATTGCCGCGATCGGCTATCACTTAGAACAGCACGATGCTTTGCGTCAAGCCTTGCGTCAGGCACAACCCTGGCAACTCCGCTATCAAGAACTCTGTCAGGCACAGCAGCAATTTCCTCAAGTCGATCAACGGCTCCATGAGCTAGATCAAACCCTTCAGGCTCGGCTGAATGAGCTACAAATCGTCAGTCAACAAATGCGAGAATTGATTCACTGTCTAGAACAGATGCCTGATTGTGCAATCCAAATCCAAACGCTAGAACAACATCTTTTACAACAGCGTCAAGAACTGGATGGTCAGTTGTCTCGATTGGGTCGTCTCCAACAACAACAACAGCAGCAAGAACAACTGAGTACACAGAATTTAGAACTCAAATCTCAATTACAAATCTCCAGACAACAAACGCGAGTGTATCAAGAGTTAGCTCAAGCATTCGGCAAAAATGGAATTCAAGCACTCATGATCGAGAACGTGCTGCCGCAGCTTGAAGCGACGACGAATCAAATTCTCTCTCGGTTGAGTGCCAATCAGCTTCATGTCCAATTTGTCACTCAGCGCGGGCGCAATTCCACCAAGTCTCAACCTTCAAAACTCTCTGAGACACTAGATATTCTGATCGCCGATACCCGTGGGACTCGTGCTTATGAAACGTATTCCGGTGGCGAAGCGTTTCGTGTGAATTTTGCCATCCGATTGGCGTTGGCGAGATTGTTGTCTCAGCGATCAGGCACCGCGTTACAAATGCTAATTGTAGATGAGGGGTTTGGCACTCAGGATCAGGAAGGTTGCGATCGCTTGGTGGCGGCCATTAATGCGATCGCGCCTGATTTTGCCTGCATTCTCACCGTGACTCACATGCCTTATTTCAAAGAAGCCTTTCAAGCTCGAATTGAAGTCACCAAAACTCAAGAAGGCTCTCAAATCATGTTGTGCGTCTAATGTGCGTCTAAATAGAAATGCAATAGAGCTATGAACACGTTATGGAACTCATTTGGAATCTTTTTCTATGTTCTCATTGATATAGCAATCCTATTTGAGTTGTGAGAATCCGGTTGAAACGGCTCTCCTGAAAGCGTTGTGTTTCAAGTCAAGCTAATAAGTGGTTTAAGATAAGGGCACAAATCTCAAGCGATGATATTGAAGAGTCTTGTAGTAGGTTACTTTGTGTCATCACCAGGGGGCGATCGCTGACAGAATTCGGTAAATGCCCATGCGATCCGCGCACTAATTCTGCCTCTAGCGGTGTCAGATCCATCAACGATCGCATCCCCAATTTGCGCTGGAATAATGTTTTGGCAACCTTGAGCTTGGGAAACCGAATCTGTGGATCAACGAATAGTTCTACCGGGTCATAGCCTGGTTTGCGGTGAATATCCACTGTGCGAGCAAAGTCAGGTGCTTTATGGTCGTCCAGCCAATAGTAATAGGTAAACCATGCCTCCGGTTTCGCAATGACCACTAACTCGCCCGATCGCGCATGGTCGAGGTGGTAGTCTCGTTTGCCTTGTTCATCCAAGACTCGTTCGACTCCGGGTGTTTGCTCTAGTAGCGTCTTGACCTGAGATAGCACTGCTGGATTGTTGACATACACATGGGCTATTTGATGATCTGCAACCGCAAACGCTTGACTCGCACCCGCATCGAGGAGTTCTAGACCTAGCTCTTCTCGAATTTGCAGCAGTCCTGCCGATCGCAACACTCGATTGAGGTGTACGGGTTGAGACACGGGCGTAATGCCATATTCAGAGAGAATGATTGGCTGGATGTTTCGTGCCTCGTAGAATTCAATCAAATCACCCACAACGGCATCGATTTCTTGCAGATCTTGGGCTGGACTCGAACCCATTTTTTGGGCGCAGTAATCCAGATGAGGCAGATAGACGAGCGAAAGCGTAGGACTAAAGTTTGTCTCGACCCATTTTGCTGAATTTGCAATCCACTGGGAGGAGTTGATCGTGGTCGCCGGGCCCCAAAATTTGAACAAGGGAAACTGTCCAAGTTCAGTCTGAAGTTTGGGGCGAAGCGCGGCTGGATGAGTGTGAATGTCAGGCAGTTTGCGTCCATCAGCGGGATACATAGGGCGCGGCGTGACTGCATAATCAACCGAGGAGTACATGTTGTACCACCAGAACAAATTAGCGCAGGTGAAAGTCGGATCGAGTTCTCTGGCCATGTCCCAAACTTTGGGAGCCTGCACCAGTTGATTAGACTGCCGCCAAAACTTGACCTCACACTCGTCTCGAAAGTACCAGCCGTTTGCCACGATGCCATGTTCGCTGGGATGCTTGCCTGTGAGATAAGTCGCCTGAACACTACAGGTTACAGCAGGCAAAATCGGCGTAATGGACGATCGCTGTCCCCGGTCTGCCCAGGCTGTTAATTTCGGCATGTTGGCACCCAGGCAGGTTGGAGTTAGTCCAACGACATTCAGGACGGCGGTTCTTTTCATGAGGGAGGAGGGAGGAAAGGGTTAATGTACTTCTGGTGAACTTTACTAGGCGGCGATCGCTGTCTTTAGTTGCTGTAAAACCCAGTTGTATTCTCGTTGGATCGAGACAGATAGATCAAGCTTGATGTCCGCGGGCAACACGTCCCAGGTGTAGGTTTCGATTTCGAGATGTGAACAGATGGGAGAGGTTTGCAGATAGTTTAATGTCTCGGTGAGGTGGGGTTGGGTCGATCGCAATCGTGGATAGTCTTGCAGAAAAATTGGGACATGGAAATGAGTACGCCATTCGGTTGCAGTGGTGGTCAGGAAGTCCGGTAAGGCTTGCTCCAGGTCGCGATACTGTTTGAGGGTGCCATCCTGTTGGCGAGCAATCACCTGGTGTAGATAGGTTGATTCGACAAATGAGGAGAGCCGTAGCGCGATCGCTTGACGTTCTGTTAGTTCAACGGGAATGGGAATTCTCACGGCTGAACTCAGTTGAACTTTGCTGATTTTAATTCCAGCGGTTTGTAGTTGACGCAGGGCGATCGCAGGTTCCTCATATTCCACGGCAAAATGACAGGTGTCGTAGCAAACCCGAATGTGGTTGCAAAGATGCTCAACGGCTTCATCGCGGGCAATTCCCAACTGTTGCTTTAGAACGGCACTACCGAGGGGACGCAGCCAGCGATCAAAGAAATCAATCACTTCTTGGGTGTTTTCTAATAGTCCATCTGGCTCTGGTTCTAGTCCGAGATGAATTAGCTTACCTGTCTCAGCATAGAGTTTGAACAGATCAACAACTAGCAGCGAAAGCGCCATTGTACTTGAGCGAAACGCCTGCTCCTTCTGCTCTGGCTTGTCTAAAAACCAGGGTTTGTAAGAGAGCGGCAACGTAGAAATGCTGCCTTCTACTCCGGGTGGCAACAACTCCGCGAGAATCTGCACTAGCCGCTGGGTGTACTCCAGTCGATCGCTCACCGTCCAGTCGGGCGCATAAACCTGATCTTTGACGACCTGATGATGGAAACTGCCATAGGGAAAGCCATTTAGCGTAAAGACATAAAGATCTTCTGCTGCTAACCAGGACTTAAATTGAGACAAGCGATCGCCCTGCAACAATTCTCGACTCGCGACATCTGCTAACCGTAAACCAATCCCAAACGGTTGATCTGGAGCGATCGCTTGTTTGAGTCGAGGCAAGTAGTCCTGAAGATTAGCCCAGACTTCTGCCCAGGTTTCACCGGGATGAATGTTGGTACAGTAAGTAAGATGGAACTGTTGATCAACTAGCATAAAATCTCCTATTAACAATTGTTGATTAAATAAAACCTTTCCTACCAACAATTATTGATTGAATAAAACCAACAATTGTAGGGTGTGTTGAGCCTCGCGAAACGCACCAATTTCAACCATCAAACGCACAATTCCAACTATCGAATCCACCAATTCCAACTATTGAACCCACCAATTCCAACCGCGAAACCTCACCGATGCGAAACCCACCAATTCCAACCGTCAAACCCACAGATTCCGATCGTTGGCCGCTTGAATTTGGTGCGTTTCGCAAGGCTCAACACACCCTACGCATAAACTTTCCTATTGGCTGACTTGCTTCTCACTCAATGCTGTCAGATAAGCGATCGCTTGCTGGTAAACGGATACCTCGACTTGATGGACTTCTATACCAGACCCAAGGCTAGTTAATAGCATCAATGTCAACTCTCCACCCAAATGTTCTCGAAATTCAGTTAACCCTCGAAACACAGACTGGGGATGTTCTGGCTCGTTTGAGAATGCGCCCAGTTCGGGAACAGATAGGTCAAATCCTAGCGACAGCAGCGTGTTGAGAATTCGTGTCCAATCGGTGGCTGGCAGCAGTCCGGCAAAGTAGGCATAGGTACTATCGAGCGCAATCCCGATCGCAACGGCTTCTCCATGCCGCAGGCGATAGTGCGTCAAGTACTCCAGTCGATGCGCTGCCCAATGTCCAAAGTCAAGGGGACGCGAGGAACCCATCTCAAACGGATCACCATAGCCGCCGATGTGTTGTAGGTGATGCTGACACGATCGATAGATAACTTGCTGCATTACAGACAGGTCACGGTTAACCAACGCACGAGCATTCGATTCAATGAATCTAAAAAATTGGACATCTCTGATGAGTGCAACTTTAACGGCTTCAACAATCCCAGAGATCCAGTCTCGCTGACTCAACGCCAGGAGAAAGTCGGAGTCGTTAATCACTGCATAAGGTGGTGTGAAGGTGCCAAGAAAGTTCTTTTTGCCAAAGGCATTCACGCTGTTTTTGACTCCAACTCCAGAGTCATCTTGAGCCAGTACCGTGGTTGGCACCCGCACCAGGCGCACACCGCGATGGGCAGTTGCCGCCGCATATCCTACTAGGTCGAGAACAGCACCGCCGCCGATCGCCACTACATAAGAATGCCGACACAGCCCAACCTCACTGATCAATTGCTGAATCTGTTTGACTAATGCTGGATCATTCTTAGACGCTTCTCCCCCAACTACCACCAATGGGTTAGCTTTGAGACTAACTTGGTTCTGGTAGCGATCGGTATACGCCACGATCTGTTCTAGTAGATAGGGATGTGAAGGGAGGAGTCCACTATCGACAATGACGATCGTCGCCGCAGGGTGATCAAGCTTTTCACTCTGCAACACATCAGCAAATAGAGGATTTTGTAACCGAAAAAGCCCACTCGTAAAGTGAACCGCGTAGTTGAACTGCACCGTCACAGATTGTTGTAGCGGCTGCAAAGTAGCGTCTAAAGATTGGGGTGGATTAGTCAGGCTGAGATTCATTTAGGTCACCGCGAACTGTTTGGCTAATAATCGAGAAATGGGAAGTAGACTCAAAATGGCAAATCCATAGATCCAGTGGCTAAAACTGGCAGCGATCGCGCTATCCAGGGCAATCAGAGAAATCACGCCCGATCGCACTGCAATCCGAATCAAGTCTGAACTAGGATTACGAGCCGCTTTCACAAATGCTGGAACTACTGAAGCACCCCAAAATCCGGCGAACGGCAACATTGACCACAAGTGAGCTGTATGGTCTTGCAACATAGAATTGGGCACCAGATTTAACCCAACTAATCCACCGCCCACGAGGGTTAGAAGACCCAGAGAAACACTTCCGGCGGTACGACTGCCACCATTAACTTCACCGCGACTAATGAGCGTAATCGCCGCAATGTATAGAACGGGAACGATCGCCAACAACCAGCGTTCTTGTAAAATGGTCGGCATTGCACTGATACCCAACAGCAAATTGCCCCCGCGACACAATCCCATGTTGAGCGACCCCATCCAGGCGGAATGTTTGCTCACAGAGTCATAGAGTAACGCCGCCAATGCGATCGCACCCGCAATCCCTGCACTCAACGCTGACACCTGAGCCGCTGCAATGATGCCGATCGCCAACAAACCAACACCCAACGCAATACCCTCCTGCACCGAACTGCGACCACTGGGAATCGGACGTTCGGGGCGCTCTACCGCATCCAATTTGGCATCAAACACATCGTTAAAGACAACGCCACCGCCATACAATCCCGTCGTTGCTAGTAGCAGCCAAAGTAAAGGCTGAAGGGTGGCGAGGTCAAGCATCCAATCAGCCGACAGAATCGCTAAACCTGCTGCCGCATAGCCTGCCAAAATATCGGCCCATGCCGTGACAATATTAGCAGGACGCATCATTTGAAGATACGCCACCACTCGATTCACTGTGTTTTGCGCCATCACGACTTCACCTCTGGTTGAATGCTGTGCAAAAGACTTAAACCGCAAAAGACCTAAATAATCACGATCGACCCGGCTCCCTCGACGATCGGTTCTTGCCCTCGCAGCACAGAGTTGTCCTCATAGAACTGTCGTTGATCAACAGGGTCTGGACTCAGCCAATCCGCTTCACTCATCTCACCGCTTTGACTGTAGGCTTCCAGCGCATTGTCATAACAAACCGCCTGCACACGAGCTTCCGAAATTCCGCGTTCGATCATCAGTTGAGCCGTCTTTGGCACCGCTAACGGATCGCTAATTCCCCAATCTGCGGCACTGTCTACAATGATTTTTTCAGACCCATACTGGCGAACAATTTCAGTCATTCGCTCATTGCCCATTTTGGTATGTGGATAGATCGAAAAAGCTGCCCAGAAACCGCGATCGAGAATGTCTTGCACCGTCTCTTCGTTAGTGTGATCAACAATGACGCGCTGTGGATCGATACCATGCTCCAGACAGACTTCCAGGCTTTGCAACGTCCCTTCTTTCTTGTTGCGATGAGGCGTATGAATCAGAACTAGCTTATCGAACTCTTTCGCCATTTCTAGTTGGAGTCGAAAGTACTTATCTTCTGCCGCAGTCATTGAGTCATAGCCAATCTCCCCGATCGCAACCACGCCTTCTTTGCAGAGGTACAAGGGCAGTAGGTTCATCACCTCATCGGCGATCGCTGGATTGTTAGCTTCTTTGGGATTGAGAGAAATGGTGCAATAGTGTCGGATGCCAAACTGTCCCGCTCGAAAGCGCTCCCACCCTACTAAACTGCTGAAGTAGTCCTGAAAGGTGCCAGCACTAGTGCGCGGTTGTCCCATCCAAAACGAGGGTTCGATGACTGCAACCACTCCGTACTGCTTCATCACAAGGTAATCGTAGGTCGTGCGGGCAGTCATGTGAATGTGAGGATCAATCCACATTGGGGTAGAGCGCGCAGGTTGAGAAGTATCTAACATAGAATGACCGGATTGAGGGTAAGCGATCGAGCCGTTAAACGAACGGGTGAACATTGAAAAATTAGCGAAGGGCGGCTTGCTGTTCTAGTTGCTTTTCGTAGATAATTTTCCAGGTCAAAGTTCCTGAGCGAACTAGCGCTTCCAGTGCAGGGTAGGGAGCTAGTAGATCAAGCGCGATCGAGTGCCCTGATTGAATGCAAGCTAACCCGATCGCGTGTTGTTGAACCGGATTGGATGTGCAGAGAGCCTGCTTTAAGTCGGCAACCATTGTTCCATCCACAAAGGGAACAACCAGCCGCCACAATTCTGGAGTCACGTTTCGATGAGCCGCCCACCGCTCGTGAACATAGTCCATCAACATTCGCGACAGGGTAGCATTGGCTCGATCGTCCAGTTCCCAAATCGGATAGAGCGGACTACCGACAAAGATGGCTTTCAGCACTAACTGATTCCAGGTCGCTTCGTCAAACTGTCGAGCCGGATAGGAATTCCAGAGCGCAATCGCATTAAACACTGCGGTAATGTGGCTGCGAAATCCTTCTAATGCCCAATACTGATAGCGATCGCCATAGGGCAACAGCGGCAACGTCTGATGAAGGGCGACCGCTTCTGGAATGCCTGCCGTGGGGTAAAGCTTTTCTAATAGGGGACTCAGCAAACCCTCTTCTGCTTGGGGAAGACTGAGCAACAGCAGCGATCGGGCTGCCTGATCCACACTCCATTGCCCAGGAGACCAGCCCGGACACAGCAAGCTTGCGGTTTGCAGTTCCGCCTCGTTTAACAGCAGATCCCGTTTGCCAACTCGACGGGGAAGGGTACTAAACGCCGTCAAAAAAGTGCGTTCCGAAAAATTTTGGCGAGACTGTGCGATCGTAGAACTGAGCGCCTCAAAAGCTTCGGAAGTTAGGCGCTGAGATAGCCACCCATGCAGCAGATTTCGAGTTTTGCTGGCACCTTCGGTAGAAAGACCGACCATACGTTTCCCTAACTGATTCAGATACCAGTTAATCTAGTGGCATGACCGTAATAATCCCTAATTTTTGAACAGAACTGTTGAAAAATTCATAGAGAATAAAGGGGTTGATCGCCCTGAATATCAGCAGTCAGGCTATGTCTCCAGCCTAATTCACGTCCGTACTGACCTGACTTGACCGCCCAAAAAGTGCTTTATCTTAACTTTAAGAATCTGCGATCGCACTTACGTTATTGTCTCAGTCCCAATGTCTCAGTCCCAATGTCTCAGTCCCAATTCGATGAGCCGACTTTATTGTTTCAGTTTGGCGTTATTCAGTTGTGAATGCAGCCTCAAAATTCATAGCGAGTCATTGTGTAGTAATTGAAACTTACCTAATTAGAGTGTTGAAGGCTACTTCGATTGAATTCTCTCTTGATAAGAGAGGTTAGTGTCTTGCAATACTATAGCCGCTTAAATTTGTCTATTGTCAAACAACGAAGTGCAGCAATAAAGCTCCCAAACAGTTTCCGAACCTTCGTCCGAAGAAGACACGAACATTGTTAGCAGATTTTCATACTTCCTTCGAGGGTACGAAGTGCAGAGCTATACCGTTGATTCTGCAGGACTTCTTAGCCTTTTTGATGCTCCAGATTAAAGTTTTTATTCTTTTTCAAAAGTCATTGCATAACCTGCTTAACAACGCGCCCATCTGATTAATAGGGTACTTTAACCCTGCTCTATTCCTAGGAAGGTAATATGACTCAGGAAGAAGCCTTAGAGAAGATTAAGTTAGCGTTATCCCCCGCAATTCTCAGTGAATTACAGATTGATATTTTCCGCAGAACCTGGAATCAGCAGTCGTATCAAAAAATTGCGCGGGAATCAAATCATGAACATAGCTATATTAAAGATGTCGGTGCAGAACTATGGAAACTACTTTCGCAAACGCTAGGGACTAAAGTCACAAAGCTAAATTTGCAGGAAACGCTGACTCAGATTCTGCAACAGAGACAAATCCCACACGCTAGGCGAGTACATTGGGGTGAAGCGGTAGATGTGTCTCAATTTTTTGGACGGCAGGGTGAACTCACGACTTTGGAACAGTGGGTGACGCAAGAACGTTGCCGATTGATTGTGATCGCTGGCATGGGCGGCATGGGCAAAACAATGCTGGTGACGCAGTTGGCACAGCAACTCGCCGATCAATTTGAGATTGTGGTGTGGCGATCGCTGCGTCATGCGCCCCCGCCTGCTGATTTTCTAACCGAATTACTCCAGACTCTTGTACCCGAACAACCCACTCGACTTAATGTAGCATTACGACCCTTGCTGGAAAAGCTGCGATCGTCACGCTGTCTGCTGATCCTGGATAACATTGAGACCGTTCTAGCAAGCAATGAATTCGTAGGCACTTACCGACCTGGGTACGAAGAGTATAGCGAGTTGTTTCGGCAGCTCGGAAAAGTGCAGCATCAGAGTTGTGTCCTGCTGACCAGTCGCGAAATTCCAACCGAGATTGCCGTGCATGAAGGGATTACAGCCCCGATTCGATTACTTCGATTAAAGCCGCTATGCGCTGAAGCAGGACAAACCATTTTGGCAGCGAAAGGGCTAGAGGGTCTAGAACAGTCGATGCAGAAATTAATTGAGCGGTATCATGGAAATCCACTGATGCTTGAAGTGATCGCAACGCCGCTCAAAGACTTATTCGGGGGCGACATTGAGGCTTTTCTCGCTCAAGAGACGCTGTTATTTAACGACATTAGTCGATTACTCAAACCACAGTTCGATCGCCTGACTTTGCTCGAACGGCAGGTGATGTATTGGCTTGCAATCCATCGTGAACCTATGACTGCAAAACAGCTACAAAGTAATTTGTTACCCTCTGTGTCTCTAGTTGCCCTACAGGATGCGTTAATTTCACTGGAGCGACGCTCTCTCATCGAGAAGGCGAAGCCTGTGCTGGCAGAAGCAAGATACCTTCAGCCGCTGATCGTCATGGAATATGTGAGTGGACACTCGATCGAACAGAATTGGCAAGAGACTGAGCAAGCCCAAACGATTGATTTTAGAAATCATGCCTTGCTGAAATTGCAGGCAAACGGAAAAAGATGATGCAGTTCTACACGTCCCTGCTGTTATGCCGCTCAGGTTATCGGTAAGGTGCAATCCATAACTTCAAGTCCTCATTATGGCAAATGAGAGAGTGGGTTGAAGCTGCATCTAGGAAAGGTTTTTACGGTTGAACCGATGCTAAACGAAGGGACTGATGAGCTTAGATTTCTCGCGGATCATTGGACTGTGATTACGAAAGACAAAAAACTCTCTGCTCAGTTTGAACATACAGTCGCCGTTACAGAGGAAGGCGTAGAGATCTTAACGCTTGCTTAAATGTTAGAGAAGCAGTGCTTTCAATAAGGCTTTGGGTAACAGGCACGATCACCGCATAAATCGATGCAACGGTCTGTTGAGGGTCTTCCCGTCTTGATCTACAGCCGTTGAACTTGTCGTTAGATGCTACAGAGAGAATCGGTATTCGGACTTGTTTTACACAAGATCGCCGTTAGAACCTGTAAACTTTTCAGAGATAACTTCTTGAGAGCTTGTGATGATCAAAACCTTTATCGGAAGCTGCCATTGCGGCGCGGTTCGATTCGAAGCCGACATCGACCTGAGTTTGGGTACAAACAAATGTAACTGCTCGATTTGCACGAAAACGCGGAATTGGAACGCCCTCATTAAGCCTAGTGCTTTCCGACTGCTATCCGGTGAGAGTGACTTAAGTGACTACCAGTTCGGGTCAAAGATCGGACATCATCTTTTTTGCAAACACTGCGGCGTGCGCTCATTTGCACGCGGGCATCTTGAACAGATTGGCGGAGACTACATTACCGTCCAGTTGTCTGTCCTTGACAATGCCGATCCAGCGGAAATCGCTGAAGCACTCGTTCGATTTACTGATGGTCGTAACAACAACTGGGATGCACTTCCAGCCGAGGTAAGGCATTTATAGCGATCGCTGATCTCGTAGGATGTGTGACAGCATAATGCACCATCTTAGTTACTTTGTAGAAAGCGATCGCGATTAGCCGTCTCAAATCAGCGCTGTAGAAGCTGCACTACAATTCCCAAAAGCCCAATGAAACCCATCCAACTCATTCCAGAGAGAATGCGGGACGTGCGCTGCTCGCTCAACCACAGCTCTCGGTACGAATATTGAGGATCGCGAACCGAAAACGCGATCGGGGGACTGATAAAGGGCAACACTTTGCTCAACCCGAAGCGGATCATAGAACCCATGAACCAAAGTTTTGTTCGCAGTGGAGCCTGATTATATTGCCAAGGAGCCGCAATTTGAACTAGGCGAACCAGCCCTTCAACATCCGGCGATCGCTCGGTTTCGTAGACCGGGAGCGATCGCGCCAAATCGTCCTCGTGTTCCGACAGGACTTGATGCAAAACATACACATCTTCCAAGGCAGAATTGACACCCTGTCCAATATCAGGCGGAAAGCAGTGAGCCGCATCCCCTAGAAGTAGAACGCCTGACACAGACCTATCATTCGGTTTTGGCGGGCAAGGTAGAAGATAATGGAGTCCCGAACAAAACTGAGGGATTGGGAACGCTCCCCCTTCGCTTTCGGCAAACCGATCAGCTTCTTGGAGCGGAATGAATTGACGGAGTGGGAGTTGAGGAAAAGCAGATTCGAGAAAATTCAGGACTTCTTCGCCTGTTTTCAACTGCCAAAGTTGGTGATCTGCCCAATTGATCAACATGGCAGGTCGGGGCACATCTTGATCTTTAATTGGCAGTAATCCCAGTGACAGAGCACGTCTGCGCTCTCGAAACTTCCCACGAATGCCATAGGATTGAGTAGACACGGCGTGATTTTTTGCTTCCGCATCTAGGGGAAAGTTTGGCGGTAGGCGTAATGCTTTGTATCGTAAGCCAGAACTGGGTGAAGGGAGTTGCTGAACTTCAAATTTGCCAGAATCATCCCAAGTATTCAGGGTTGAACGAACGATCGATTGAATCCCATCACATCCAATCAGAAGCGTTGGCTGAAATCGTTCTAGCACAGAAGAATTTTCGGATTCAACAATGACTTCTAGCGTTTCTACAGTGTCTTCGATTGTTTTGTTAATCGCAACACAGCGGCGATTGAATAACACTGTAATCTGATGCGCCCAATGGTGTTCGATTTCTTGATACAGCAACTGTAAAAAAGCGCTGCGGAATAACCAGTAGGCAGGTTTTGGATCATTGAAAGACTGCTTGATTGTTTTGCGATCGCCATTTGGCTGGATGCGAGTGATCTGAAATTCTGACGCTAGAACACCAATCTTCGAGAGCGGCTCAGTCAAACCGAGCAAATCTGTAAGTTGCTGACCGCGAGCATCAATTAAGTAGTTAAATGACTTGTCTGGCTCATAGTCATTTGCTGCCCTTCGTCTTTCTAAAACCGTGATTTCAGTCCAGCCTCTTTTTGCTAACATGAGCGCAGTTGCGAGTCCTGCGGGTCCACCTCCGACAATGAGAACATTTCGACGCGAGGCAGAACACTGTGGCGGCTGTTGCTGAATGTTGGTGGTGGTAAAATGGCTCATGCGACCTCCATCTATCACAATACTTTTTGAATGTCTACTTCCGAATGAACTATCACATTGAAGTTTGATGAGTAACATCCCCACATGGGTCGAGGTTGCTACCCTGTTGTAGACGCAAACTTCGCCCGAACATTCGCTCTACCTGTTTACTTGTTCGTTTATTAATATTCTCGCTCACGCTACTAGCACAAATCAGTCTAAAATTTTAGGACTCTACCAGACATTTGCAGATGACGATCTCCAACAGTTTCCCAACCTGTGTTCTGAGGACATTGAATGGTGTGTCAACGGTCCCATCTAGCTCAAAAAATGCCAAACCTTTTACGGCAGAGCGGGCGTTCAAGACTTTCTCGACATTCTAGCGCTCACTTGGCAATTCAATCTTTTTGAGCCGCGTCAGTTCATTCAGGAGGGTTCAATTGTAGCGGTGCTAGGCGAAGAATCTGGATGCGGCTGCCTTCGGCAACAGCGAAGCTCCCGACAGTCTGGCATTCCCTTCCAAAACCGTTGGGCGCATGTGTTTGATGTGCAGGATCACGCGATCGTTCGATTTCGAGAATTCCTGTGTCACTGGACGGGCGATCAGCAACCGCCACCCATGAGTTGGTAGAGTTTGAAGCCATTATTTAAGCGTAGGAGATTCCCTCAGATGCCCCTCCCCAACGTTCTCAAAACGTCGCCTTTGTTGCAAAAACTACAATGGATACTTGACCCTGTTCAGTACATGGAATCCGCAGCACAGCAGTATCCCGATTTATTCACCGCGCAAATTGTTGGATTCGGAGACACCTTTGTATTTGTGCAGCACCCCGAAGCCATTCAAGCCATTCTCACTCAAGACCATACAAAGTTTTTTGCAAGCGGCAAAGACAATGCTCTCCTGCAACCGTTGGTTGGAGAACAGTCTTTGTTCCTTTTAGAAGGGCAAGACCATCGACAGCAGCGACAACTCCTCGTCCCCCCCTTTCACGGCAATCGGCTTCAAACCTACGCACAGCAAATTTGCAGCTTAACTCAAACCCTACTGAGCCAACTCTCGCCTCAGCAACCTTTCCTCGCCCGGACGCTAATGCACCAACTCACCTTAGAAATTATCATTCAAGTCGTCTTTGGACTGTCCCACGGCGATCAATATCACCATCTCAAACAATCGCTGACTGCACTGACGGATTTCTTCCGTTCTCCTGCGACGGCGAGCTTTCTGTTTATCCCTAGCTTTCAAAAAGATTTTGGAACCTGGACACCTTGGGGGCGATTTATCCAGACCCGTCAGCAAATTGATGCCTTGCTGTTTGCTGAAATTGCCGATCGTCGCGCCCATCCCAATCCCGATCGCACCGATATTCTCTCAATGCTCCTGCTGACCCAGGACGAAACGGGACAGCCGATGAGCGATCGCGCCCTACGTGATGCGCTCATGACCCTGTTACTTGCAGGTCACGAAACCACGGCTTCTGCTCTCGCTTGGGGACTCTATTGGATTCATAAAACGCCAGGGGTGCGAGAAAAACTGCGGTACGAACTGCATAGCCTCGACGAGAATGCAAATCCGCTTGAAATTGCCCGATTGCCCTATCTCAATGCGGTCTGCTCTGAAACCTTGAGAATTACCCCGGTTGCAATGCTCACGTTTCCCAGAGTCGTCCAAGAACCCCTCGAACTGCTCGGATATGAGTTAGAGGTGGACACGATCGTCATGGGGTGTATTTATCTCTTGCATCAGCGTCCAGAGTTGTATCCCGATCCGAAAGCATTTAAGCCAGAGCGGTTTCTTGATCGATCCTTTTCCCCTTATGAATTTCTAGCATTTGGGAGTGGTGCCCGCCGTTGTGTCGGGGATGCGCTAGCCATGTTGGAGTTGAAGCTGGTTTTAGCCACCCTGGTTTCTCAGGCTGAATTGGAGTTAGTAGATTCTCAGCCCGAATTAATGCGCCGTCGAGGAGTCACCCTGACCCCAGCCCGTGGAGTCAAGATGCGCTTAGGCGATTGTTAAAGACTTCTAATCTAGGACTGTTCGCCTTGCATACCAAGCATGAAAGAAAAGAGTCTGAAAGAACAATACAGGGGAATCAAAACCGCCAGATTCGATGATAGACGCGACTTCGTGAGGAGGGAGTACAGCAGCATTCCGACCATGAGAGTCGAGGAATTGTTGAATATCCTTATCTGGATATTCGGCATACTTCAGCATCCGAGTCCACATCTCGCGCAAGCTTTGATAGTCTGAAGTAAACATATCGGAAGCCAAATCCGCGCTCACCAAATACCCTTGAGGGCGAAGTCGTGCAGCAATTTGACTGAAAAATTCTCGTCTCTGGGCTTGCTGCATGAAGAAGTGAGAAACTAGTAGGGAAGTCGCTGCATCGAATGGCTCTGATGCAGGCAATGAATCGAGGTAGCCTTCGTGCCAGGTGCAACGGGATGCAACTCCACAGGCTTCCGCTTTCCGACGACAAGTATTAAGCATCGCAGTAGCAGGCTCGATCGCTGTGAATTGCCACTGTGGAAATTCTTGAGCCAGATAAATCAATTCCAATCCAGTTCCGACCCCAACACAGAGGACTCGCGCGTTTGCAGGAAGTTCAGAAAGAACCAGGCGGGTTAGTAAATGAAGCGTGTCGCGCAGTGGAGCTACTTTAGCGGCTCTCGTGTCGTAGGTCGAAACACGCGCTTCGTCAAAGACAGTAGCGGCTCTCGTGTCGTAGGTCGAAGCACGCGCTTCGTCAGAGACAATTGATTGCTCTTGATTCTGCATGAGACAGTGAATAATCAGGTTCTTGCTATTCTACACGATCGCTATGAATCAGAACGGCTGATACCGAACGGAAAAGTAGAAGCCATTAGGGGCTTGCGGAGAAATAAACTCCCAGTCATTCTAGAAGCAAGCAGAAACGCGG
>NZ_JBJPHS010000059.1:0-40557 GCF_052939495.1 Phormidesmis sp. 146-12
AAACTGGGGAATGGGTCTTGAAATCTAGGAAGTCTCTCGGCTCAAAGTCCCCCAAGTTGGGGGATTTAGGGGGCACGATCAATGCTGCATTTCACGAGTGATGTGGGATTGCTATAGCAATGCTGAATCAATTGTAAAAATCTTCAAAGGTGAGTTCTGAGTCATGAGTTCTTAGCCTTTGATCAACAACTAAACACTAACGATCGACTTCTCATAACTCAAACAGGATAGCTATAGGCTTGGAATAGACAATGTGAAATAAAAGCGGCTGCCAGTTGGGGGATTAAGCGAACTTTCTGCCCAAATTTTGCCACCGTGTTGCTCGACAATGCTGCGACAAATCGACAACCTCAGACCAGTGCCGCCTTTTTGCCGCGAGTCTGAGAGATCAACCTGCTGAAACCGATCGAAGATTATTTCTAGTTTGTCGATCGGAATGCCCCGTCCTTGATCGATCACTTCAAAGCGGATAGCTGGACTTTGAGCCTCAGAGAGAACCTTTTCAGCATTGAGCCAGACGGTGCCATTGGCAGGAGAGAATTTGATCGCGTTGCTGAGAAGGTTGGTCAGGGTTTGCAGAATCGCATCGGGAGCCGCCCAAACTTGAGCCAAAAGCGGCGTAGCACAAAGTGTAATAGAAGCTGACTCAGCGATCGCCTGCACTCCCTCAACGGCTCTCAGCATCAAGTCAAACACATCGCACACTTCCATCACAAGCTCGACTTTGCCAGAGTCCAATCGTTCTAAATTGAGAATATCATTGACCAGACGAGACAGGCGATCGGTGTCAGCCAGAGCGATTTCGATCATGCGTTTTGCTTTGTCAGGTTTGTCGTCATAGATGCCTGTGGCCATCAGTCCCAGAGATCCGCGAATGGCTGTCAAAGGCGTTCTCAATTCGTGGCTGACGATCGAGATAAATTCATCTTTTAAGCGATCGACTTCTCGCCGCTCTCGAATATCTTGCACCTGACAAATGCAGTAAAGTGGCTCGTCTTGCGAATCTCGGATTGCAGAAACCGTGACCAATACCCAAATCGACTCGCCGCGCTTGTTGAGGTAGCGTTTTTCGATGGCGAAATTGCCTCCTTCTCTGGCCAACATGCGATCGAGTAGAGACAGGTCTGCATCCAGGTCGTCAGGGTGAGTGATGTCTTGAAAGCGTAGCTCCAACAGTTCCGCTTCTGAGTAGTCTAATAGTTTGCAAAGAGAACGGTTGACTTTGAGAAATTGCCCAGTTAGCGAGGTCAAGGACATGCCAATCCCTGCGTCGTCAAAGGCACCACGAAACCGTTCTTCACTTTCCCGCAAAATCTCTTCGGCTCGTTTGCGTTCTGTGATGTCGATGCCAATGCCAAAGAAGAAATTTAAGCTGCCGTCTGTTTTGAGAACCGGAGTTCCTCGCCACTCGACCAGCAGCAGAGCGCCAGACTTAGTTTGGACGTAGTTTTCGCTGACGGTGCTTTGTTTGAGATTGACCTGTTGAGCAAAAATCTGACCCAGCTTGGCGCGATCGCTTTCAGGAATAAACGTCGTCAGGTAGTCAGTGCCGATCACCTCCTCAACCTGGTAGCCCAGCGCTTTGAGCATCTGCTCATTCATCAGCAGCGTTTTACCTGCGGCATCGATCGCAACATAAAAGGCGGGCGAAGTCTGAATCAACGTATTGCTAAAGTCTCGTTCTTGGCGCAGGATTTGTTCGGTTTGTTGGTGGTCGAGAATTTCTTGAGACAGTTGATCGTTGAGTTGGGCAAGCTCGATCGTGCGATCGCTCACTTGAGTTTCTAACGCTCGATTGTAGCCAGCCAAAACCGCCTCGACTGCTTTGCGTTGCGTGATGTCTTGAAACGTATTGACCGAGCAAATTACCGTCCCTTGATCGTCAAAAATGGGGATCGATCGCACTTCCAAAGGAATGATCTTGCCACCAGGTTGATGGAGTTCCAGGTCGTCGATGACTACAAACTCACCTGTGAGGGCGCGGAGGGCAGGAAGTTCGGCGGTCGGATAGAGGTGATCACCCCGATAGAGTTCGTAGGCAGTGGATAAAAATTGAGCCGTCACCCCCGGAACAATCTGTCTGCCTAGAATGCTTTCTCCCGTTGAGTTGATATAGAAAATTGACCCATCGGGTAAATGGACAGAAACCCCGATCGGCAACGCTTCTAGAATTTGTTGCAGTTGTTGTTCGCTAATGGATAAGTCCCGAAAAGCTGTTTGCATTCGCGTTGCCATTAGAGTGAGAGGGTGATTTAGTTCAGTGAGTTCTAGCGTTAACTCATTTGTAACTGGAGCGGTCTATTTCTGTTTGTCCGCTATTGATTAACAATAATTTTAATATTAGTTCACAATATTAGTCCAGTTCTATTAGTTCAGTTCTATTCTCTGCTTTTATTTCTTCTGGGATGACGATCGATGCGGCTGATGACACGAGTGACCAGTTCGGGGCCAACGATCGGTTTACAGATAAAGTCATCGGCTCCCGCAGCAAACACCTTTTGAATAGATTCAATCTCGCGATGAGCCGTCACCACCAAAATCGGTAAGTCTCCCCATACGGCATCTTGGCGCACCACCTGACACAAATCAACCCCGCTAAACGTAGGCATCTCCAAATCGAGAATCAGCAAATCAGGAGCGGTCGTCGTCAACACCTGCCAAAACTGTTGGGGATCTTGCAAACTGATAATCTGAAACCCCCACGGCTGTAATAGCGTTCTAAAAAGCTCTAACATCGTGGCATCGTCATCTACAACCATGACTCTAGCGGCAACAGACTGCGCGGGCAACGCCTGCTCGATCGCTTCAAAAATCTGTTTGGCCGTCGGTTGACACAAAAAGCCTTGCGCCCCCAATCGAGCCACGGCCACCCGATCGTCGAGGCTGTCTTGTGTTGCAAATACCAAAATCGGAATCGTCGGAAACTGTACTTTTAAGTCTTGCAGAAGCGTTTTACTATTCACTTCAGGCAGGTTGAGATTGAGCAAGATTACATCTGGAGAAGCGTCGAGAATGCGTTGTTGATCCTGCGATCGCGCTGTGACGACTGTGATTTGAATTCCCCAGACTGACATTCCTATTTGTAATTCTCGAATGAGATCTTCGGTGTGATCAATCACGATCACTTGAGTTCTAACAGATGTTTCTAACAGTGTTGTCGCAGGGGATTGAGTTAGTTGTTGTTTGATTTGAGCGATCTTTTGAGCGAGTTGAGCAATTTCGGTAGATGAAAGCGTTTTTTGTTGAAGCAACTGCTCGATTACCTGGGCCAGGTCTGACCCTTGAGGATAACCAAACGTGCCCAGTCCGCCTGCTAATTTGTGGGCTTCTTGTCGGGCAATTTGCTGCTGTTGAAGGGTGAGGGGACGCGATCGCAGCGTCGATTCTGCCTGTTCTAAAACGGTAAGCTGTTCAATAAATGTATCTTTGTAGTGTTCTAAAACTTGATTAACCTTTTTCAGGGATTTGGCACCGCGAGCAGTTTGATCAGAGGGCGCAGTAACAGATTCTTGGGTCTTGTCTTTTTCATCTTTTCTGACCCGATAGCCCAGACCGTAGACTGTTTCTAACAGATCGATTGTCATACCCGCCGTTTTTAGTTTTTGGCGCAGATCTTTAATTAGATTGGTTACTGCCCCTTCGCTAGGCGTAGCATCAATTGACCACAGTTGATCGATAATGGCACTGCGACTAAAAGCTCGTTGAGGATTTCGCAAAAACAATTCGAGCAGACTGTACTCTTTGGGCGTGAGCGAAACGGGACGATCGCCATAGGTCACTTGAGCAGAACTGGGATCAAGCCGCAGTGCGCCCCAGGTCAAAACGGGGGATGCGATCGCCGTTCTCCCTCGACGCAACAACGCCCGCACTCTTGCCAGCATCTCGTCTAAATGGTAAGGCTTGATCAGGTAGTCATCCGCTCCCGCGTCTAGCCCAGCGACAATGTGAGCGCGATCGTCTTTTGCAGTTTGTAGCAGAATTGGAGTTTGGTGGCCTTGCGATCGCAGTTGCCGACAAAATTGAATGCCATCGAGTTTGGGAATCAGCAGATCTAGCAAGATCAGGTCATATTCCCACTGGTTGGCAAAGTCTAGAGCCAATTGTCCATCAGAGGCGAGGTCAACGGTGTAGTGATGGGCTGCTAGTGACTCAGACAGCAATACACCCATTTCCTCGTCGTCCTCTACTAAAAGGATTTTCATGGTTCAACGATCGGACAAACGTGCAATTTCAACATGACTCAAACTCACTAATTATCTAATTTTTTGAATGTTTGTTTATTAAATGAAATTTTATTGGGTCTTCTTTAGCCAAAAACAACATTTACTAAGCTTAGAAGAATATTTGAACAAGGGTCAAGATTCTCAAAAGCTGCCTCTGATCTAAGAGGATGTTTGAAAAGTGTTTCTTCTAACGTTTCAGAGTTTCAATCCCCTAAATCCCCCTTCAAAAGGGACTTTGACGGCTTGTTCCCTCTTTTTTAAGCTGCCGTGTACACACAAGTCGTTATCGCCTCGTTTCAGGCGGCTTTAGCCCCCTAAATCCCCCATGCTGGGACTTTGACAAAGGAAAGATTTCCAAAGTTCAAAGTCATGACGACGGCTCAAAGTCCCCCATTTTTGGGGGATTTAGGGGGCGAAGGATTTCAGCAATGACAGATCGATCAACGTGTGTGTACACGGCAGCTTTTTTAAGGGGGGCTAGGGGGGATCTCCTAACGATTTGATACTTTTCAAGCATCCTCTGAGATTAATCATCGTTGGATACTGGATACAGCGATCGTTTGTATGCAATTTTTGGTTTCCCCAAATATCTCTTACTCTTGGGAAAACGTCCAGAGTCTCTTCAAATCTTCAACAAAGCTCATAAAAAACTTGGTTTGATCCACTTGTAAGGCGACCCAGGCGTTTGCAGGTTGTTTGGCATTGTGTCGCAGGTCGATCGTGGTTTGTCCGCGAGTCCATTCGCCCTTGGTTTCTACCCATACTTTTGCGCGCTGTAACCTCAATGTTTCGGGGTAAAACAAATAACTCAGTGTGGCTGCATCATGAACTAAAAACCCAGAAATTCCATTAGTTTCTCGGTAGCTCAGTGCTGTTTTGATCATGAATTCACAGAGGTTGACGATCAGTTTTGCGAGAGGGCTGTTTGGATTTGTGTTTGGATTTGTTTGAACGATCGCTGCGGCCATTTCTCTTGTAAAAATCAGATTGCGAGTGATATCTAGCGGCAAGATGACTAGATCCGATCGACTATCCAAAACGACAGCGGCGGCTTGAGGATCAAACCAGAGGTTAAATTCCGCGTGAGGCGTGACATTACCCGGACAAAAAAATGCGCCGCCCATGATCACGATTTCTTTGGCTTTTTGCAGAATACCAGGACTCTTTTTCTCGGCGGCGGCCAGGTTGGTCAGGGGGCCGATCGCCACCAACGTGATTTCTCCAGGTTGAGCAGTCAGCTTTTCGATCAGTAAATCGTCAGCCTTGCGAGCCATCTCATAATCACGAGTAGGACGAGGAAGTGTACTCGACAGATTGCCCATGCCGTCACTTCCATGAATATGAGTCGCATCTTCAGGCGATGGGCTGTCTAATGTCGATCGCCCTACTTCGATGTGAGAAAATCCGTTCAGTTCCATAATCTGACAGGCACTAGAGAAGGTCTTTTGAGCAGAGACGTTACCTGCTGTTGTGGTGACTGCAATAATTTCAGCAAGTCCCTGTCTGGTCAAACTTTGTAGCCATAAAAAAGCAAAGATATCATCGCCACCTGGATCGGTATCAAGAATAATTTTAGGAATACTAGAGTAGGAATTCATAATTAACTGCTTCGATTCAATAAAGTAAGTTGACGAATGCTTTTCAGAAACTTTTGAATCAGTTCATTTACCACCGTTTGCAATTCACTAACCCTAAAACAACGTCAATTCGATGGAAGTTTTTTCGCTTCGTTGTTCAGATCTTCTGCCCCCCAATCCCCCAATTCTGGGGGACTTTAAACTAAGATTTCTGGTTCAAAGTTCTCCTGTTCAAAGTCATCCCTCATCCCTCATCCCTTCTTCTTTCCTCCCTCATCCCTCAAAGTAGTAGATATTTGTAACCGATTCCCCAATACCTATAAAAATCACTTCTAAGATCAAGAGAATCGGACTGTGCGAATTCCCCATGCGAATTTTAGTTGTTGAGGATGACGAACAAATTCTTCAGGTGCTGACCACGATTTTGACTCGTCAAAACTATGCAGTTGAAACCGCGATCGACGGACAAGCTGGCTGGAATTTGATCGAAACGTTTGACTATGACCTGATTCTCCTGGATGTGCAACTGCCAAAGCTCGATGGGATTAGCCTCTGTCGGCAACTGCGATCGCGAGGATTGTCAATGCCGATTTTGTTGCTGACGGCTCAAGATAACAGTCACGACAAAGCGATCGGGCTGGATGCGGGAGCGGATGACTATGTGGTAAAACCCTTTGATGCCGAGGAGTTGGTGGCGCGGATTCGGGCGCTGTTGCGTCGAGGAAGCACCGTTTCTCAGCCCGTGTTGGAATGGGATCAGTTGCGGCTTGACCCGATCAGTTGTGAAGTCAGGTATCAAACAAAATTGCTGACGCTCACGCCCAAAGAATACGCAATGCTGGAACTATTTTTACGCAATAGTCGGCGGGTTTTTAGCTGCGGCATGATTCTCGAACATCTCTGGGCCTATGACGAAATGCCCGGAGAAGAGGCGGTCAGGACTCACATTAAAGGACTGCGACAAAAGCTAAAAAGTGTAGGCGCAACCGGGGATTTGATCGAAACCGTGTATGGAATTGGCTATCGGCTGAAACCCCTGAACGAACAAAAAAACGAAGCGGCAGCAGAATCTATTCGACAGCAAACGATCGAGAAGATTGCAGGCGTGTGGCAGCGATTTCAGGGGCGAGTTGAGCAACAGGTTTCGCGTCTAGGAAAGGCAGCAGAGGCCGCACTTCAAAGCCGTCTGAGCCAAGAGGAGCGATCGCAGGCAAAACAAGATGCTCATTCTCTGGCGGGTGCTCTGGGCATGTTTGGCATTCCAGAAGGATCGACGTTAGCGCGGCAGATAGAGACCTGTCTGGATGGCGACTTGAGTGTAGAGCAGGCGACGAATTTGCAGACTTGGGTGCGGGCACTTCGTCAAGAAATTGAAGCGTTTTCGACTCCCGCCTCGACCTCCTCTTCGACACTACAGCCATTGGTTTTGGTGATCGATTGCGATCAAGATCTAATCGAACACCTGATTCAAGACGCTGTAAATTGGGAATTGAGAACTGCGATCGCGCCTGATTTGACGTTGGCTAAAAAAATTCTCTATCACGATCATCCCAGCGTTGTTTTATTTGATCCAACTGTGGAGAATGCCGAAGATAGTTTGAGTTTTTTGACGGAGTTGCATCGACGAAATCCTCCGGTTCCGGTTATTGTGTTTTCGGCACAAACTGATTTGAGCTATCGGTTGCAAATGGCTCGTCAGGGTCGGCAAACCTTTCTCTCTAAGCCGATTATTGTGCCTGAAGTGTGGGCAACGGTGACGCAGGTTCTCAAACAAATTGACGCAGCAGACACTAAAATTTTAGCGGTGGATGATGATCCCAAAGTTTTGGCGGTGGTGCAATCTCTGTTAGAGCCGTGGGGCTTGAATGTAACTCCGCTCAACGATGCACGGCAGTTTTGGAAAATGCTAGAAACGGTCTCGCCTGATCTGCTGATTCTCGATATCGAAATGCCTCATGTGAGTGGGGTTGACCTATGTCAAGTCGTGCGAGATGATGCGCGCTGGAGTGAGCTACCGATCGTTTTTCTCACTGCTCATACGGACGCTGCCATCGTGAATCAAGTGTTTGCGATCGGAGCCGATGATTTTGTCAGCAAACCGATCGTGGGAGCAGAATTAGTCACGCGAGTTGTCAACCGTCTAGAACGCAAAAAAATGCTTCAGCGAATGGCAAAGATTCATAAAAGTACGTCTCAACAAGAACACCACTCACACGCTCAAGAAACCTCGATCGAGCAAATCAAACTACGCGAATTTAATCAGCACCTTCAATCAGAACTCGACGATCGTCAACGCATTCAAGCCGCTTTACAAATCTCTCAAGCCAGACTAGCAGGCATTTTAGACATTGCGGATGATGCGATCATTGCCATTGATGCCCAGCAGCAAATCACCCTTTTTAACCAGGGAGCCGAGAAGATGTTTGGCTACAGCGCAAATGAAATTATGGGGGAGCCGCTCGATCGGTTACTTCCAATTCGGTTTGCAGAAATTCATCGGCGGCACGTTCAAGATTTTGCTCGTTCTCCCGAAGAGGCTCGACGCATGGGCGATCGTCGCGAAATTTATGGCCGTCGCAAAAATGGCAGCGATTTTCCGGCGGAGGCTTCGATCTCAAAACTCATGCTGGCGGGCGAGACGGTGTTTACGGTGATTTTGCGCGACATTACCGATCGCAAACAAATCGAGCGCATGAAAGACGAATTTGTCTCGATCGTCAGCCACGAACTGCGAACGCCGCTCACTTCCATTCACGGATCGCTAGGAATGTTGGCCAGTGGACTGCTCAAAGCCGACTCCGACGCAGGAAAGCGCTTGCTGCAAATTGCAGTAGATAGCACCGATCGCTTGGTTCGCTTGATTAATGACATTCTCGACATTGAGCGAATTGAGTCGGGCACAGTCAAAATGAATCGGCAATCCTGCAATCTAGCTGACCTGATTCACGAAGCGGTGGATGTGATACAGCCGATCGCGCTAAAAGCCAATGTCACCCTCAAAGCTTCTACGCTGAATGTAGAAATTTGGGTGGATCGCGATCGCATTGTGCAAACACTCACGAATCTTTTTAGCAATGCTATTAAATTTTCGCCTCCTCACTCTACGGTGTGGCTGACGATGACACTAAATCAGGGGGCGGTTTTGCTACAAGTCAAAGATCAGGGACGGGGCATTCCGATCGACAAGCTGGGCTGTATTTTTGAGCGATTTCAGCAGGTCGATTCTTCAGATTCTCGCAATTGTGAGGGGACGGGATTGGGGCTGGCGATTTGTCGGAGCATTGTGCAGCAGCATGGCGGAGAAATCTGGGTTGAGAGTGTGTTGGGCGAGGGCAGCAGGTTTTCCTTCACGTTGCCTTTGCGGAAGTACGATCGACTTCAGCAGCGATCTCTTTAAGATCAAACCAGTCCATCAATCCAGGTGAGTTGAATGAAATCTTTCCGCTTATCAATCTAGACAGCCCCCCGAAAATCTTGTCTTAAAGTGCTTCAGAATAAGAGAGTTGGGGCAGAAGGTCTGGACAGTGAAGCGAAAAAACTTGATTGCATTCACATTAAACCCAGGTCTCTCTAAAAGATTTGTCGAGCAATTTAATTTTATGAAGCGAATCTTAGTCATCGATAACGAACAGTACATTCAAGAAGTCACTCAAATCTGTCTAGAGACGATCGCAGGTTGGGAGGTTTTGACGGCCAGTTCTGGCATGGAAGGCATCAAGAAAGCAGAAGCCGAACAGCCTGACGCAATTTTATTAGATGTGATGATGCCTGATATGGATGGGCTGACCACGTTTCAAAATCTTCAGAAGAATGCATTGACTCAAAAGATTCCAGTTCTCCTGTTGACGGCGAAAGTGCAATCGTCCGATCGTCAGCGCTATCTGCAACTGGGAATCAAGGCGGCGCTCGCCAAACCCTTTGAGCCATTAGAGCTGGCCAACCAAATCGCCGCTACGCTAGGCTGGAATCTCTAAGTCCTTTTTATAAACAATTGTCGATAGGAAAGACAGTTTTGAAACTGACTACCGATCGTCATCGCTCAAAGTGCATCCGTTGTAACCTGAGCAGGTTAAGAAAACACTGGTTAGAAATCGCATCTACCCTTGTGGTGGTTTAGGTGTGCAGATTGGCGATTGCTTAAGTCTAACGGTGTAGTGATACAAGGGTTGGCATCATCCCGTCCACACAGTAAGAATTTACCTGCTGAAATCTTCTCCAAACTCGGTTTTGGTGTTAGTAGACCGCTGTTTATCGGTTGAGCACGCTTGAGATCCTAACTATGGCAAATCGGCGTTGTTGAGCGATGGTCTAAATTGCCCTCCAACCCCCCCAATTCTGGAGGACTCTCTGACTTTCACTCTCAAGATTCATCTCTGGATTTAGCAATGCCAAAAACCTTGTAGGCGGCTCTAAGCTTATCTATTTTTGGTCAAGGCTATAACGTCGATCGCAGCATCCTATCTGACATTCGCACGCTAACCGTGTGACGCTGGCTTATCGAAATACAGTTCAACCGTCTTATCTCAATTGTTTAAGGGGAAAGTTGACCATGCGTAAAATTCCATCGATTTGTCTTGCTACAGTGCTCGGGGTCACGCTGGCACCCTTATGGCTGTTACCGCTGGAGGCTCATCAACAAAAGGCCGCACCTAACAGCGTTGGAGCCATGATTCACCTCGAACCCGACGACTCACCCTACGCTGGGAAGTCCACTATGACGTGGTTTATGCTGACTCGACGCGGCGGAGCGATGATTTCTCCGGCCACCTGTGATTGTCAAGTGACTGCCTATGCAACTGGAAAGCAGGGCAGCAAACCAACTTGGATGACCGATCGCCTGCCGCTCTCAACAATAGAAATGGCAGGACATCAAAAAGGACATCGGGCAATTCGCACGAACATTACGTTTCCTAAGCCGGGTGCTTATGTAGTGGTGTTATCTGGGAAATCAAAAGATGGCAGCTTTAACCCGTTTGAGATGAAGTTTCCGATTACGGTTCGCCCTTGATCGTTCACCCTAATAAGAAGGAAATTTGTATGACCAAACTACGTACACGATCGCTGCAATCTTTAGCGCTAGTTCCTGTTTTTGGAGGTGCAATGTATCTCATCTGTGTTGTGCATTGTGCATTACCTCATTAGAGCACTCCCTTTGCCGATGAGCGACATCTGATCGACACATCAGGGGCATTACCACTTTGATGTTGTCCTGAGATATGAGCCATGACTGTATCTGAATACACCGAGAAATTAATCAACGTTCCCCTTGAGAAGCAGCGAGAGCAAGTTAAACGAATCGTAGGGCAGAAGATTAATGCAGCACTTCTGTCTGCCCAAACGTTATCACCTGATGATTGCTTAGGAGAAATCAAAACTAGACTTTTGAGCATTCAAATAGAATGTCAAGCGATCGGGAAGTCTTTTATTGTGGTTGAAGAAAGAGTAACCTGTAGCCAACATCAACTCAAAGGATACGATCGAGACAAAGCAACCTTGTTTAGAGGGCCGAGTGAAAATGCTTCGGTTGCAATCTGCGTAACAGATAAAGGATCACTGCTTCATCGCAATGGTGATTGCTGGCGAGTCTACAAAGACGCTGGAGATGTGAACGTCCTGGCTGCATAACCTTCAATATAGTGTTCTAGTAAAGTGACGTGAATTCGATGAAATCCTTCGCTGCTGTTATAAATCCGGGCAGCCCCCTAAATCCCCCACGAGTGAGGGACTTTGAACGAAGAATAGTCTCTAATAGTCCCCCAGATTGGGGGGTTGGGGGGCAGAAGCGCTGAAGACCAAAGCGAAAAACTGCCATCGAATTCACGTTAAAGCGATATGTTTTGGGTAGGGATTAATTGGTGATTGTCAACGCCTTTTATCAACTACCCATTTTTGTTAGAACGATCGCTTTAGAGTGTCAAGTTGTCTGCATAAACCAGTCGAGTCGCCGATCGCAACTCAAACAGCATATACTCTTCCATCACGCTCCAGAAGAAGGCCCGCAACGTTTTTTGACGCATCGCTTCTGGAATACTGTATTCAAACGGAGAATCGCAGGGCTTGAGTTTTGCCAAATGATTTTCGCAGCCGCATTCATGTTCTAGATAGTAGCCATAGCGACTGGATACACTATCAATCAAGCGCCGAAAGGGAGACACATAACCGCCGTGGAGGATTGCGTCAAATTTGCGGGCAACGCCAAGATCTTGTTCACTAAAACGAAACGATCGCACCTCAAACAAATCCGATCGCTGCAACGGGTTTAAGAACGTCCAATAGAAGGTAGCAGGCACATCGTATCCAAACTCATCAAACAAATCGCTGACAATCTGCACCAGGGCTAGTCGTTCTGCTTGCTGCGCCTTACTAGCTAACAACTCATTGCGAATCTGCTGCAAATCGGGGTAGTTTTCTGGGAGAAACGCTTCTCCAAAGTGACAGACGGCTTCCCAGGCTAAGAGCCGATTGCCTTCAAGGTAGGCATCTTTGAGAGATGAGGTGTCGGGACGCTCTGCAAATAGAAAATTCCCCTGTTGATTTTTGGCTAAGAAAACCTGCGCCAGTGCAGTGTAAACCGTTGGTTCAGTCATCCAATTGCCTGATTGAATGCGCTGCCAGCTTTTGGGCATGGACTCGATCGCGATCGCAGGCTCGCCATTAATCGTAGTCATCAAACTCATTGGCATCGTTGATAGCTGCATCCGTGTTTTCTCCTTTGAGTGAATACCTCTGCAAGTATATCGGAGGAACTCATTTTTGACTGAAGCGATCGTCGTCAGCGATTTACTTTGTTTGTTGAGAACTGCCAGCGATCGACGCTCAGATTTTTGCCCATCGTCACCACTGCCCCTACAAATCCTTCGCCCGGTGCCAATTCTTTTAGCTGCCAATTGTGAATCGACCCCTCTGGGACTTGAATTAAATGGGCTGAATTCGTTAATGAAATTTCTAACCCCTTGAGCTTTGACAATCCTTCTCCTGTAGCTTTTAGGTAGGCTTCTTTGCATGTCCAGTGACGAAAGAAAGCAGTGGGTTGCTGTTGAGGTGGTAGAGCAGAAATCGAATGATGTTCATTAACACAAAAGAAGCGCTGAGTTAGAGATTGTAGATCAGAAACGATGCGAATTTGTTCTAGATCAATACCAACTGGACGATCGCAAATTGCATAAAGCGCCAACCCTTGAGAATGAGCCAAATTGAAGTGCAAGTGATGGTCTATCAGGGTCGGTTTGCCTTGTTGACCATAAGTAAATTGCAGTGATTTTGGGTCAGTTTGCAAATAGAGCGAGAGCAGCGATCGTAAGATTCCTCGACCTGCAATAAAGCGACTCCGATGTTGAGCAAACCGAAAGCGATCGGCGCGATCGTGTTCATCCGAGGACAATAGTTTCAACCAATCTTCAAGTTGCTGTGAGTCATCCAAATCGGCCCGCCAAACCTGCACTGATTGCACAGGACACTTCACCTCACTCACCGGAAGACCCCATATTTTTTCATCCCTCATCCCCCATCCCTCATCTTGCGCCCACAGGTTGCTGACTCATTGCTTCTGTCTTTTGTTCAATGGTTGGGGGACGCAGTGCGAGATAAGCGATCGGCCCAAACAACGGCACCAACGAAACTGCCCAAAAGATTCTTTGATCAGTGAGTCCTCGTCGCGCCATGTCATCTCCAAGCAGCGTCGGAAATAGTAGGCACAATAAACAGAAATCTAGACTCATCACATGAATAAATCGACTGGTTTTCCATTGTTGAATAAAGTCGCTCCAATCGCCTTGAGTTACGCCATAGGTGAAGAGCGCGATCGCGCCCAATCCAATCAATGCGCCTGTCAAGCGAGAATCCATAATCTTAAGAAACCAATTCTTTTGTCCTGAAAAAGTGGGACTAGGCTGACGCAAAAATAAGTAAGGCAACAGCGCAAACGCTCCTACGCCAAAGGATGCAGACCCAAAAAACCAGGCGGGAATCTTTTGCCCTCGACCATCTAAAAACAGGACACAACTATAAATCAGCGGCCAGACACCCATAATATTAAACAGTCCGACAATCAGAGGATTGATGCCCTCAACCTGCCCTGTGGAAAGATTTTTGATCAAGTCGATCGTATCGGGTTGGTCAGGCGGAGCCAACAAAAAGGCATAGCTGACAAATCCAATCCAAAGTAGGACGAGCGCAACTTTTCTGAGCATGACAATCGTGGATAGTAGAGAGTGATCATATTTTAGAGGCGTATGGCAGAAGAGACATGCTGTGTGGTGTTGGTGACGGCTTCATCTCGGCAAGAGGGGGAGACGATCGCTCAGTCTTTGGTCGAAACTCGATTAGCGGCTTGTGTGACGTTGCTTCCGGTGCAGTCGGTTTATCGGTGGCAGGGCGAGATTCATAAGGATGAGGAATGGCAATTGTTGATCAAGTCCGATCGCAGTCGATTTGCAGAACTGGAAGCTAAAGTTCGAGAACTCCATTCGTATGAGGTGCCAGAGATTATTGCGGTGCCGATCGTGGCAGGGTCTAGTCACTATTTGCAATGGATTTCGGAGCAAGTCAATGGGAATTCGTGATGCAGTTGAGAGCGATTTGGCCGCGATCGTTGCCATCTACAATTCCACAGTTTCGACCCGAATTGTCACCGCTGATTTTGAGCCTGTCACAGTTGAAAGTCGTCTCGCCTGGTTTGCGTCTCACACCCCAAAAGATCGACCGCTCTGGGTCATGGAAATCGATGGCGCGATCGCAGGATGGCTTGGCTTCCAATCGTTTTACGGCAGACCTGCTTATCAGGGAACGGTGGAATTGAGTTTATATGTCTCCCCTGATTTTCGGCGGCGAGGAATTGGGCGATCGTTGTTGGAGCGAGCGATCGAAGCTAGTCCGTCTCTTCAAATTACGACGCTGTTGGGCTTCATCTTTGCAGGCAATCAACCCAGTCTCAAACTCTTTGAGCAATATGGCTTTGAGCAGTGGGGCTATTTGCCCAGAGTTGCCAAATTTGAGACGAGCGAACAGGATTTAGTGATCGTCGGCAAAAGAGTAAAGACAGACGTTTAATTGGGTCTGAATTCAATGAGTTTTTTGCTTCGTTGATCAGATCAGATCTTCTGCCCCCTAAATCCCCATTCTGAGGGCCTTTGAACTTTGCTCTAAAGGTTGGTTGAGAGAGTATTGAGAGAGTATCTTGTAGTTCTGCTTTTTCATACTCAGCATAACGGTGAAGTTGTGCGGCGGCAGATAACCTCAAACTCTCACCGATAACCTCTGTTCCGTCTGCACCAACGCAGTGTTGAGCTGCTGTCGCTACTGGTTTTTAATTAGCCTTTCATACTCTGCATGTGTGCCAATCCAAAACCATAGAATGCCGCGCTCTACTTCTATCCCCAATGCCCTATGACCTCGCCCTGCTCGAACTGACCAATACTTGCCGACCTTTTTGAAATGTAACGACGGATGGGATGAGTCAGCCTTCAGCAATTCATAATTTTCATCCGCTACCTGCTGGATAGGTTCAGGTAAAGAGTCATAGCATTGCCAAAATCTACGAGTCGTAAAATGCATCAAACTGCTCGGTAGTGCCCTGCCTCAAAATCAGCTATTGCTTCTTCAGCTAAGTTATCTAGTTTGCCAGCAGCAATATCATTTTCAAGCTGCTCGTCCCAACGCTGATAATCCAAATCAAAGAACCACTCTAGAAGCTGATTAAAATCATTAGGTGAAAGCTGGAGGATTGCAGTTTCGAGTTGCTCAAGCGTTAACATTGTCTTTCCTCTACTAACATTAAAGCAAGATTGAGAAACATCTCTCCCTTGCCTTACGAACTTAGATTAGGTTACAAGAACCCTAGAGACTTAGCGATTGCAATCAGTGCAGCGATAGCCTGTAAGAAGGGTAAAAAACGTCTAATAACCAATCTAAATCTTCGATAATAAGATCGAAAAGTTTTATCTAGACGCTTGATACTCACTTTTAGTCTTTGGCAAAAAAACTGAACTGACTGGTTTGATTTGCGCTGCCCGTTGCCATTGAGCTTACTTCCCTTTAACACTGTCTTCCTCCGGATCAAGTGAACCGGCATTGCCCTCCCTTTGCAGGAAAGATAACAGTGGAGATCAGCGACTAAGGATTAACCCGATTGCCCACACAGCGGACTATCGAAAGATAGTCGTGTTAATCTGCCGTCTTAGTCCCATCAACTCGGAAAGGTGTGGTGTACCCCTTATAGACAAAAGATAGTTTCCTAATTATAGCGGCTCGAATCAAGCTCAACAATTACAGTTTGCCAGTGCCTTCGTTCTTGAATGTGACATATCCTTTGTCCTAAAAAATGATTGGGTATGAGATATGCGATTGCCATTCTTCCGTAAATCCCGCAGGAAAATCGCATCGGACGTAGAGCAAATTCAATAAACGAGATGGAATTCTGTATATTCCGCAGGAAGAATCAAATGCGATGCAGAGCGAATCAAATGCGACGGGAAGCAAACTCAATTGGCGCACCGGAATGATTGATAAGTCGTAAGAGAGTTTGAATATCCGAGGCGAACTGAAGTATCTTCCGCCGGGCAAATCGAATTCGACTCAGAAAACATTAGATTTCTCAGTATTCCTGGTGATTAAAATTTGCCTCCTGATTCTTCCTTTTCAACAGATCTACGGCAACTAACAAAAAGATCGGCTCTTCGTTCTTCCTTTCAATAAAACGAATCAACCCTACCTGTTTTAACGTGAATTCGATAGAGTTTTTTCGCTTCGGTATTTAACGCTTCTGCCCCCCAACCCCCCAAATCTGGGGGACTTTCGGACAGGATTTCTTGCTCAAAGTCCCCCAAACTTGGGGGATTTAGGGGGCTGCCTGGAGTGATCGCTACAGCGAGGAATTTCATCGAATTCACGTTGTTTTAAAGGGGGCTAGGGGGGATCTCCAGACGATTTGATACTGTTCAAACATCCTCCAAACCTACCCTCTTTAAAAGTTATGAAATAGCCGACGATCGCTCCCGTTGTTGTTGCAAAAAATCGACGAGCCACTCTTTGATGTGATAAGTCGCGCGACAATCATCTTCGTTGTAGACCAAGATTGAATTTAAAAACGAACGATCGCCCGTCGCTAACCATTGTGCATACCAATAAATCGATTGGGCCCCATTAGCGCTAGAATCTCGCCAGTCAAACCCCAGCCAGCGAGCAATATGTTTGAGCGCATAACTTTCGACAGGCAGCGTTACGGATTTGGTAATACGATCGTGCAAGTCTATAAAGCGAGGAAGTAGCGGCTGAATGCGGTCGATCGGCGTTTCATAAAGCTCGGCGAGTCGTCCCATCGTCTGCACTTCATAGGGGCAAAAATGAAAAATGGGCGCAGTTGGATACACCCACATCAAATCGATTAATTCTTGCCAAATTTTGAATTCGTCTTCAGGCTTCTCAGCGAGTAGGGAATGGAAAACTTCGGTCTTTTTCTGTCGATCGACGACCAAAATTCCATGTAGATAAATTAAATTCAGCGACGGTTCAGCTTCGATATCAAAATACAGTTCTACATCCGCTGTCGGAATCTCCTGAGCAGCCCGTTTACCATTGAGAAACCGATGACCATTGGTACTTTCGGGTGGGTCAGCGTTACTTTCTCCCGGCAACGCGCAATTTTGCACAAATGACTGAGCCTGACGAACTAACTTTCTCGCCGTTTCGCTCCCAAATCCGGGCAGCGGCTCCAACTGGCTCGGCTGAATGTTGGCCAACGCCTCCACAGAAGTCAGATTGAGCGCTTGAAGCTGGGCATAGCGAGGCGGAGTCACCCCAGGCAAGAGCGAAAGATGTTGGTCAGACTTGGCGATCGTATAACACTGGTTATACCAATGACACAGACTACACCGACTGCGCGAAATAAAAACTTCAGGTTCCTGCTTTTGTTGCAGCGTCGTCAGGCACTCTTGCAAAATCAATTCCATTCGCGGAATCGACTCCCACAGATCCACCTCAAACAGCCCCTTCTCACGCAACATCAGCCACGCCGTCTCAGACCAGGCTCCCTGCACCGCCGCCAAAACGCGCACATGAAACGCCACAATGATTTGATACTCTTGCTTGGGGCGCTTACTCAACTTGATTTCGGTGGGCACGTATACCCAATCGCCAAAGACCGACTCTCCGGGCTGTCTCGTTAACAAATCAGGCACGCTAATCAACGTTACGCCATTTTCTTCGCTCATCAGAACGGGCTGATAAATGCGATCGACTCCTCGCTGCATCAGTTCTAGAGTCGCATTTGCTCCGGTTGACCAATCTCTAGCGGTGTGGGTTGGCTGATGATAAGCCTGGTCTGCCAAAATTTCTCGATGGTTGGCGATGCTGTCCTGCAACAATTTTTGCAAATAGTCATTGGGAGCATCTCGCTGGGTGAGATCTCCATACAAATCGAGGTAAGCTCGACGACTACAGCGTTGATAATTGAGAAGTAGATCGGCAGTCAACAACATGCCTATAAACTAACAAGAAATCGGGCTGACTGCTGAGAGAAATTTGTCTTTTGCGTCTTGAATTTAGGAATTACTTGAATCAATGAAAATTAATTTCAATTCACCAACTTGAGAAAGCTGAAGATCAACGTCGTTCAGATCAGGAAATCTAGAAAGTAGAAGTCCTGAGCCACATAGCGACAAACCGTTTAAAGCAAGTTCCACCTATCGAATGGTTAACATTTCTATGACGGCTCAACTCAACCAGCATCGCCAACACTTTCCATATTTGGAAGGCAAAAGCTACTTTAACTACGGAGGACAGGGCCCCATGCCGCAGCCAGCGATCGCCGCCATTCAGCAAGCCCAAGATCATTTTCAGCAGGCGGGCCCGTTTTCTAGTGCGGTCAATTCCTGGATTGTGCAGGAGGGCAATTTGACAAGGGCAGCGATCGCTTCAGAACTGGGAGCTTCAGCGGAGTCGATCGCCTTGACCGAAGATATCTCTGTGGGCTGCAATATCGCGCTGTGGGGCCTCGATTGGCAGGCGGGCGATCATCTGTTGCTCACTGATTGCGAACATCAAGGCATCATCGCAGCGACTCAAGAACTTCAGCGGCGCTTTCAGATCGAGGTGTCGGTTTGCCCGATGATGGCGACGTTAAATCAAGGCGATCCGGTGGCGGTGATGGCTCAACACTTGCGCCCCAACACTCGTCTCGTCGTACTCAGTCACATTCTATGGAACACCGGACAGGTCTTGCCCTTGAGTGAAATTGTCGCGACTTGTCGATCGCGCTCACTTAACCAACCAATCAGAATTTTGGTGGACGCGGCTCAATCGGTCGGTATGTTGCCGTTAAATCTGACCGAATCAGGAGTCGATTTTTACGCATTTACGGGGCACAAATGGTGGTGCGGAGCGGCCGGACTGGGCGGATTGTATGTCAGACCCGATGCGCGTGACAGTTTGCATCCCACCTTTATTGGCTGGCGCAGCATTACGATCGACGCTCACAATCAGCCTACCGGATGGCAACCCGACAGCCGCCGTTACGAAATTGCCACTTCTGCGATTCCGCTCTATGCCGGACTGAGAGCCGCGATCGCCTTTCATCACACGATCGGCACCGCCGAGGAGCGATATGGCATGATTTGCGATCGCAGTGCTTATCTTTGGCAGCGATTGACGCAACTTTCTAATGTCACCTGTCTGCGATCAACTCCGCCGCAATCTGGGCTAGTCTCCTTTCAATTAGCGAGTGGAGAACACGTTCGTCTGGTGCAATTTTTAGAGAGCAAACACTTTTTTCTACGAGTCTTGCTTGATCCCAGTTGTGTTCGAGCTTGCGTTCACTATTTCACCACTGAGACAGAAATCGATGCGTTGGTGAGTGCGATCGCGGCGTTCTAGAAAGTGTTTGAAGTCACCGCGCAAAAATTATTCAGAGGTCTGGCTTCAGATGCGTTTGTTTGCCTTGCCATCCTCGATCGAGGCTTCAAGTTCTGCGGGTGTGACGAGGAGTTGTTAAGCTGTGTAAAGCAATCTTTTCCAAAAAAGGCGATCGTTTCCCATGCTGACTGAAGCACGCACCGCTCAACCAGATGAGCCGTTCCACAAAACTTATGAGCTTGCGGCGGGTGGTAGTGACCCCGATCGCTTTGACTGTAAAGAAGCCTGGTATCCCGTTCACTATGTCGCTGACCTTGATCAGACCAAGCCAACTAAATTTACGCTGTTGGGTCAAGATTTAGTGATCTGGTGGGATCGAGACGCATCTTGTTGGCGATCGTTTGAGGATCAGTGTCCCCATCGTCTCGCGCCGCTTTCAGAAGGTCGCATTGCCGCTGATGGACTGCTGGAATGTCCGTATCATGGGTGGGCGTTTCGGGGAGATGGTGGGTGCGATCGCATTCCTCAACAGCCCGAAGGGAGTCTGGCGCATCAGTCAAAACGGGCCTGCGTCACTTCAATGCCCACGGCCGAGCGTCAAGGCTTGCTGTTTGTCTACCCCGGTCAGCCAGAGAATGCGCCCCAGGTCAAGATTCCGATCATCGACGCGATCGAAGAAACGCCTGATGAATGGGTCTGTCTCAATACCTTTCGCGATTTGCCCTATGATGCGCTGACGCTGCTCGAAAATGTGCTGGATTCGAGTCATGTGCCGTTTACGCATCACAAATCGGTGGGGAATCGATCGACCGCCTCCCCCGTCGAATTGGATGTTTTGGAATCGGGTAAACAAGGATTCAAGGGATTTTGGGCAGACGGGCCGCGCAAAGGCACACTGGGGCAGCAACACAGCCTATTTATTGCTCCTTCGCTGATGTGGCACGATTTGACCTCCAAGCAGTTTGGCAGAACGATGACCGTTGTTTACGCAACCCCGATTCGCAAAGGGGAATGTCGCGTGTTTGCCCGATTTCCCTTCAAATTCTCTTCCAAGGTGCCTGCCTTTTTCATCAAGCTGACTCCCCGCTGGTACTCTCATCTCAGCAACAACGACATTTTGGAAGACGATCAGATTTTTCTGCACTATCAAGAACGCTATCTAGCAGCAAAAGGTGGCGGCTCCAATTTCTCAAAGGCCTTTTATTTGCCAACTCGTGCTGATTCTTTTGTGTCCGAGTTTCGCAAATGGGTGAATCAATTTCAGGCTGATCCCTTTCCCACTGAGGCTTTGTCGTCGCCGCTCCCGGCTGAAACGCTGCTCGATCGCTACCATTCCCACACTCAACACTGCGCCAGTTGCCGTCAGGCTCTTGCCAATATTCAAAAAATTCGATTCAGCGTGGCCATTTTGGGAGCCGTCTCCTGGGTCATTCTGTCCATTCTCGCCCTCAATCAACAAGCGCCCATTCTCTCGGTCACCGTCCCTCTACTCGCAGGAGCCATCTGGTTTGGACTCGGCAAATTAGAGCGGCGATTTTATGAAGGCCGAAGAACCCCGCCTAGAAACCTTCCCGAAAAACAATAGGATTTCAAAGTTCCCGATTTACCCCTCATCTCGCCGCCGATCTCTTCGAGTTACCCGCAAGGGGTCGCACCGACGGAGCCGGAAAAAGCGCTTGAAACCCTGCCTGTCTTTGGGCTGGAGACTCTGGCGCTTCGTCCCACAAACTTTCGTAGTAAAAGAAAGCAACCCCCAGCCCGCGATCTTGAGCCACTCGGACTTGAGACTGAATCTGTGCGATCGATACCTGGTTGTTTCTCAAACCCGCCATAATGCCGATGCCCGTCGCGATTTTTTGCTGGACTTCTTGAATCTCTGGGCGGACAAGCTGCTCATAAAAACTTTGCAGATCAGAGCGGTAAACCTGCATTACCAACTCGTCTACCAATCCTTGTCTGACCCAATTGAGCCAATCCTGTAGCTGCAATCGATAAGCAAAATCGTAGTAGTTGGGCGAAACTGAGATAATGGCGTTGGGCTTTCTAGCTTTGACCGCATTCTTAAGCTGAGACATAAAAGCGGTAATTTTGTCGGCTCTCCACTTGACCCACGCGGCATCACCAGGATTTGGGGGCGGCGCTTTCTTGGTCTCCTTGGTATAGAGCGCAATGGTATAGTCATCGTAGCCAAACTCACGCGGCAAACTCATATGATCGTCAAACTGAATGCCATCGACATCATATTGAGAAACGATTTCGATCACGAGATCGCTAATAAATTGTTGAACGTCGGGGCGAAACGGATTTAACCAAACGACTTCACCCGCACCGCTAATCGAAGTTTGGCTACCGTCACGCTTTTGGGTCAGCCAGTCTGAATGATTGATCACCAATTCTGAAGTCGGAGGAGCCATAAACCCAAACTCAAACCAGGGAATGGCGAGTAACCCTTGACGATGAGCCTGCGTGACTACATCTGCAATAATATCGTGACCGTCAGAACCCTGGTAAACAAAGGGTTGGATCTCTGCTCGTCTTGCCACTGCGCTAGGATACATCACATAGCCAGAGTTCCAAACGACGGGATAAACGGTGTTGAAATTTAAGCGCTGTAGTTGACCGATCGCTGCTTGCAGTTTGGTGCGATCTTTGAGGATGTCCATGTCATTGAGCGTCATCCAAACCCCGCGAATTTCTGGGCGAGTCTCTTGGGCGATGCCGGGATTACCCAGCGCGATCGAGGTGAAGATCGATCCCAAAAATAAAACAGGCAGCAGAAATCGAACGAATCGTCGCCAACCTCGATAGAGATGTCCATTCATAAGCGCGAAAGATTGAGAGAGCCAACTGCACCGATCGTCTATTTTTTGCACACAAATTCACTAGCACTACAGTCTACAGGTATTGATGCTCCCTAATCGAAGTTTAATCATTCCGGGAATGCAACTCTTCATCAAGTGCAATCAAAACCTGAAGCCAGCGAAATCCTTGACGTAGAAAATAATAATCAGTGCCCGAATCATCAACGTATGAGTCAGCCAGGTATTTCAATCACTTCGCGAAACGATCGCAATCATCCGGAAGATTAAATTCTCTGATTCACCAGTTCGTTCAGTTTGCTTTAGAAGACTGCTTTAGAAATCGACTCCTCGCTTGAGATCAATCCCCTTTTCTGCATAGTGTTTGTGGCAAACCATTTCTGAATGAACCGTTGCCAGATCGAAGTAAGCAGGCGGATTTTTGCAGCGTCCGGTGATAATGATTTCGGTGTCGCGAGGCTTCCGTAAGAGGGCCTGAACGATCGGTTCTTGAGGCAATAATTCTAGATCAACGGTCGGATTCAATTCATCTAGAATGATCGTTTTGTACAAGCCGGACGCGATCGCCGCTCGTGCAATTTCCCAGGCCCGCTCCGCTTCGACATAATCTAACTCTTGCTGCTGACCTCGCCACACGATCGCATCTCGCCCCGATCGCTGGTGATCGACCAGATTAGGATAAATTTGCCGAAGGGCATCGATCGCCGCATCTTCGGTATAGCCCGCCCCCCCTTTGAGCCACTGCATGATCAAAACTCGGTGCGATTTGTCCTGTCCGATGCCTTTGCCGATCGCTTGCAGCGCTTTACCAAGTGCGCTGGTCGATTTGCCTTTTCCGGCCCCAGCGTAAATCTCGATTCCGGCGATGCCCTGTTCTTGGGCAATCGGGTGATACATCGGGCGCATTTCAGAATGCAGATCGGCGATATCGATCAATCCCTGGGGGGCCCCTCGTCCGGTGGCAATGACTTCCATGTGTTCGGGCTTGCGTTTGAGCGTGCTGACCACTTCATCGACGGGCAACAGTCCCAGGTCTAGCACCGGATTCAGTTCGTCCATGACCACGACAGAATAGAGTCCCGACGCGATCGCACCCTTGGCAACATCCCATCCCCGTTGCGCTTCTTGGCGATCGAACTTGGTGATTTCGTCTGCTCCAAAAAATTCGGCTCGTCCCGTTCGCACTTGGTCAATCAGATGAGGAAAGCCACGCTGAAGGGCTTGGATCGCTGCATCTTCGTCATACGTGCGCCCTGGCCCTTTGAGAAATCGCAGCAACAGCACACGGGTTTGCGAAAAGTTGTGAATGCCCAGCCCGATCGACCGCAGCACCACACCCAACGCCGCCTGAGACTTGCCCTTGCCAGCGCCATCATAGACGTGAATCTGACCGACCATCCGCTCCGATCGTGTCTGAGCCGTCCGAATGCCAATTCCCGTTCTGGCCATAACCTTGATTCCTGCCGTGCTGTTTCATTTTAGCGAAGTGACCCACTCAAGATAGCAGGTAAAGGGACGATCGACGCTAGATATCGACGCTAGATGTAGTAGCCAAGATCGTCAAGCGCCCAAACGAATGCTAGATTTATGGACTCAGATGAGCAGGCGATCGAACTTTTGAGGTCAGCTTTCAAAATGAACAGGGGCGATCAATTCCGTCTCAAAATCCCCCGCCAAACTTCCCGCTCAAATCGCGCCCGGCCACGTAAAATCTTTGTCATAACGGCTTTGTTGTCTCTTCTACGCGCCCCATGCCTTTATTTGATGTCTTGCCCCTGCGAATGATCATTTATCAGCTTCTATTTTTGGTGATGGCGATCGCGGTCGAATCACTGGTTCTACAAAGACGCTTGGGAATTGGTCGCAAAACGAGCATTCAATATGCTGCAACAGTCAACCTGTTATCTACAGTCGTCGGCTGGATGATTTTCTTTACAGTGGAACCCTGGCTGCCAGAAAACCTGCGATCGCAACTGATCAGCTATATCTTTTTTGACTCGCTCACCAATCCGCCCGTCCTGATCGGGCTGGCATTTGTTAGTTTTATCAGCACCTTTTTGCTCAAGCTAGAAGGGATCAACCTGCTGGAATTGCTGCTGGGGATCAAAAAAGATTCTGAAACCGAAGCCAAACAAGCGGCTAAATTTCAGGGTCAACGCGCCCGTCGAGCCAGCTTTGCGGTCGTTCCTAGTCGCGCTCTGGCAGTTTTGTGGGCAAACGCCTTTAGCTTTAGTGCCATTACCCTGATCATCGCTATCCGCCTCTTTTTTGAACAGCCGATTTAGACCGTTGTTTTTGCTGTATTCTCTACTTCCTTCGATCGAAGCGCTATGAGTTTATTTTCTATGAGAGAAGTTTTTAAGCAAGTTCGCGATCGAATGAACCCGCCCCAAGCCGCGTGCTGGCAGACCTTCATCTTGTTGAGCGTGTTCTCTGTGGTCGTCGCCGGGTTGACCTCCTCTCCGGTGCAAAACGTAATTGCCTCGCTGGGGTGGGTGTTTTTGATTGCGGGAGTCTGGTGGTTTACCTACGATCCGGCCGTCAAGAAAAAGCTCACCGTCAACACGCTGTTTCTCGGCCCGTGGATTACAGGCGCACTCGTCTCGATCTGGCTATTTGGCAGTCTGCAAGGAAGACCCACCGCGGCCTCTTATATTAGTTGGCCAGTCATCTCCTCGATAATCTGGTCAATCCGGCGGTTTATCAAGACTGACCCAGTGACAATTACACCGACCTATACGGCTCCGGCCCCGGCGGCTCGGCAGGAAATTGTGCTGGTGCTGCTGAGTAATCTGATTATTAGCTGCTGGTTTCAGTTTTACTTTTTGATGCAAGACTGGCTCAACAATTACCCTAGCCTCCGAGCAGATGACTTTAGCCGTAGTGCTTTTGTGTTTGAAGTGCAGCCCCAAAACAACATGGGATCGCGGGGAATTGAAGTGTTAGACACCGCCGAAAAAGTTTTGAAACTGCGTCTAGAAGGAAAGCCCTGGCCAGAAGTCGAGCGCTGGCTTAAAGATCTCGATCAGGAGATGCCTGCTTTTTCTGCGGATGTCCAACAACAATTGCCGCGAGTTACCGAAAACGACCTATGGGATATTCGAGGTCGAGTCACGTCTGATCAGTACACACTAGAGCTTCAAGCAGTTTGGGGAGGGCCAACGGCGCGATCGGGCGGTTACTCGGTCACCAAGTCTTGTCAAATCACTCAAAGCCGCAAGATTGGCCCGCCTGCTCAGTTTGACTTCAGATCTCCTGCCCCGCCTGCGGTGTCTGCTCCCGTGACGCGATCGGTGGGAGTCGTCAACTGTGGTGCGCCCAATGTGCCAGAGCGGAGACGACGATCGCGCTAAAAGAAAGTCTAAAGAGATTGAGATTCAAATTCTATAACAGCCATGATGGAAGCGTATCTACAAGTCAGCGAAGTGATCGATTGGAAAGCGTCTGCAATCTTGGAGCTTGCTCAAAAACTGGCATTCAGACAACACACTTCGGAGGCGATCGCCGCCGCTTGTTTTGAGTGGGTTCGAGATGAGATTCGTCACAGCTACGACTATCAGATGAATCCGATTACCTGCCGCGCTTCGGATGTCCTGCAATACAAAACGGGATATTGCTTTGCCAAAAGTCATTTGTTAGCAGCGTTGTTGCGAGCCAACGGCATTCCGACTGGATTTTGCTATCAGCGATTGAGCATTGACGACAAGGGCGCACCCTACAGTTTGCATGGGTTTAATGCAGTCTATCTGTCTGACTGGGGTTGGTATCGCGTGGATGCTAGAGGCAATCGATCGGGAGTCAACGCTCAATTTACTCCTCCGCATGAAAGGCTGGCGTTTCAGATGCAATTGTCTGAGGAAGCGGATTTTCCAGCCATTCTCTCAGAGCCACTGCAAACCGTTGTAGAAGCGCTGCAAACTTACAAAACATGGGATAAAATGCTTGCTCATCTTCCAGACGTTTCCCTGGAGAGTGCAGAAAGTTTGGGTTTGAGGCAATCTGGACGATTGCGTTGCTGAATCAGGGAATGAATTGCCCCAAAGCGGCGGGGGTTCAAAGTCCCCCAATTTTGGGGGATTTAGGTGGCGAAAAGATGGACACTTCCCACAGAGTCATCCCTCCAATCAGCAACGCCTGGACGATAAACAAAACAGGAATTTTTGTCTGAAAGTTTCCCGGAAGTTGGCAGCTTGGAGGGCAAACGTACCAAGAAACGACGCGAAAAACCTGTGTTGAATTGACGGTAAAAAAGAGGATTAGGGAAGATGGCACATCAGGCGGTAGGCAGTGTGGGAAGTACGATCGGACGCACTTGGACGATCGCCACCAATGTATTTCGAGAAGTGATTCGCGATCGAGTTCTTTATCTGGTGGGCTTGTATGCGCTGGCGATGGTGTTGGCAAATCGGCTCTTACCCGAAATCTCGGCTGCAACTGAGAAAAAGATTCTGCTAGATCTGGGACTGGCCGCCATGAATCTGCTAGGACTCGTAATCGCCGTCTTTGTCGGAACGGGACTCGTCAACAAAGAAATCGAGAAGCGTACTGTCTTTGTGCTGATTGCCAAACCCGTCAGCCGGACAGAATTTATCATCGGCAAGCATTTGGGATTGACGGCGGTGTTAGCCGTTTTGATTGGGGCGATGACCGCGATCGCGCTCACCCTTTTTCACTTTGCTCAGGTGCCTCATTCGCTGCGAGACATTGTGATTTCATCGGGCTTTTTGCTTTTGCAGCTTTCTCTCATTACGGCAGTGGCGATCGGTTTTGGGGTGTTTACGAGTTCTCTTTTGGCGGTCTTGTTTACCTTCGCCGTTTATTTAATGGGCAATCTTAGCCGCGATCTGGTCGCCTTCGGCAAGTTGGCCAAAAATCCCTCGATCGAAGCTGCCACACGAGGACTCTATTTAGTTCTTCCCGATCTAGCGCGTCTCGATCTCAAAAATCAAGCGGTCTACAATCTGATTCCTAGCCCCGAAATTTTACTGATTAATGTAGGCTACGGATTGCTCTACATCGGACTGGTGCTGGCGATCGCGTCTCTAATCTTTTCGGTGCGAGAATTCTAGCCTCTCCTTTATTCTTCACCCGTTTTCGTGAGTTTTTGACGAAGCAAATCCGTTAAGAACGTTGCGATCTCCGTAGATTTGGGTAGGATGATCAACAAGAACCGTAAACCCCTGGCGGCAAATGCGGTCTCTACTGAGTCATCAGGCTGTCCGATCTCAATCTGCTTTATGCATTTGCATCTATCCGCTTTTCAGGAGACTGGCGGCGTGACTTCTCTATCAGGAGCTTTCGCCCAATCTGACGGGCTGCCCTCTGTCGCAGAACTTTGGGTTGAGCGTTGTCTAAGTCACCTTCACACCCGTCTCAATGAGTGCTTTGATGCGGCTTTGATGTCATCGTCGTCAAGAGGTTCGCTCTCTTTGAGTGACCCGCAAGAGGTCGCGCGTCAGCTACTCCAAACCTTAGTCGATCACCTGGGTCAAGCTCTCAATGGTGAAATGGTGGCGATCGTAGAGCCAATTCTCACCCAGAGCGACCCGCTAATGTTTAAAGTCCAGTATCGAGCCTCGGTCTCATTGTCTCAGCCCAGTTCGACTTCTGAGCTTGCTGAGCTTGGTTTCGAGTACCCGATCGCGCAGTCCACTTTAAATCAATGGCAAACTCAAAATTGGCAAAGTGCCTGGCCGATGGGTGAGTCGTTTAAGACGGGTGGGCTGATTGCGCTTGCGTCGTCTCCTCAATCTGCTCGATCTGACGGGTTATATGAGCAACTGCGATCGACACTGGTAAAGCGGGCGATCGCGCAGGCGATACAGGTCATTCATCGATCGCGACAAGTTGAGCAACTTCAACAGCACAATCATCAGCTACGGGCGCAAACGCAAGAACTGACGCAAGCCAATCGTCTCAAAAGTGAGTTTTTGGCCAACACCAGTCACGAAATTCGCACGCCGTTAAGCTCGATTTTGGGGTTTACTCATCTGCTGCGCGAACAGGGCTACAATCCCGGTAACGTGCGCCATCAAGAATATCTTAGAATTATTCTCAGCAGCGGTCAGCATCTGTTGGCACTGATCAACGACATTCTCGACCTTTCTAAAATTGAAGCCAACCAGCTAGATCTGCAATGCGAAACGGTGGACGTTTTGAGCGTCTGTCAGATAGCGCTTAAGCTGGTTAAAGAAAAAGCCAACGATCGCGGTTTGACGCTCAAATTAGACGTGACGGATGAGGTGAAGACGATCGAGGTCGATCCGCTCCGACTCAAACAAATGCTGTTTAATCTGCTGTCCAATGCTCTGAAGTTTACTGCAAAAGGCACCGTTGGCTTAGAGGTAAACGTCGTTGCAAAAGCGCTAAACTTCACCGTCTGGGATACAGGAACAGGCATTTCTGAAGCACAACAGCAGCTTTTATTTCGCCCCTACACCCAACTGACGAATGCCGTTCAAGGCGAAGGAACTGGACTGGGATTGGCGCTCACCCAAAAGCTGGCAGAGTTGCACGGCGGCACAGTTGAGGTGAAATCACAGTTAGGACAAGGATCGCGGTTTACGATCGTGCTTCCGGTCGTCGCAGATGGAGGAAATTCTAAAAGTCAGCCTATTCCTCAAGGAGACACTCCCGTTTCGCCTGTCCTCAATGCTCAAAATCCGACTCCCCAATTTTTTACGCCACCTGCCAACAAGCGAGGATCTGCGATTCGGGCGCACAACGTTTTGTTGGTTGAGGATAACCTTCACAATGCTCGATTGCTGATTGCTTACCTGTGTAAATTGGGCTATGAAGTCACCTGGGTCAAAGATAGTAGTGAAATGTGGCAGTCGCTCACTCAGTCACTTCCGGCGCTGATTTTAATGGACATTCACCTCCCCGGAGCAGATGGTTTAGAGTTGACGCGACAACTTCAGACTCACGCCGACTACCGATCGATTCCCGTCATCGTGCAAACTGCGATGGCGATGAAGGGCGATCGAGAACGCTGTCTGGCATCCGGAGCCGTCGATTACATCTCAAAGCCGATCGACCTCAAAAATTTGGCTAACCTCGTCGCAAAGTACAGCCGCACGGACAGTCAAGAACAGGGGTCAACCGACTCAAAAAATAAAGTGTAGGGTGGAATAGTCAAGAGGTTTGAGTTGAAATCACTTCTCACCCCTAAGAGGACGTTTGAAACGTATTAAAAGCTGCTCTGCTTCGTTGCTGTCCCGCCCCCTTGACTGTAAGTCAGGGCTAACCGAATCAAGTCCTCTGAAGGGACTAAAAGTCAATCTACACACCGTCTTCAGTCCCTTTAGTGGACTTCGCACCGTTAGCCCTGACTTACAGTCAAGGGGCGGGTGAATTCGATAAACGATACTTTTCAAACATCCTCTAACCCCTCACCCCCACCCCTCACTTTTCCCCTCCGATGCAAAAACTCGATCGACTCAAAGCCCTGTTTGCCGAAATGGAGAATGCGTTAATTGCTTACTCTGGTGGCATTGATAGTACGCTCGTGGCCAAAATTGCTTTTGATGTGTTGGGCGATCGTGCCCTGGCTGTGACTGCCGAATCTCCGTCTCTATTGCCCGAAGATCTGGAGGATGCCCAAATCCAGGCGGCCGAAATTGGCATTGCTCACAAGGTCGTTCAGACGCACGAAATGGACAATCCCAACTACAGCAGCAATCCGGTTAACCGATGCTACTTCTGTAAAAGTGAACTGCACGATACCTTAAAGCCGTTGGCGACGCAGTGGGGCTACCCTTATGTCGTAGATGGTGTGAATGCGGACGATCTGCACGACTATCGACCGGGAATCCAGGCGGCCAAAGAACGGGGAGCGCGATCGCCCTTAGCTGAAGTCGGGGTTACCAAAGCTGAAGTTCGCGAAATCTCCAAGTATCTCGGTTTGCCCTGGTGGGATAAGCCTGCTCAACCTTGTCTGAGTTCTCGGTTTCCGTATGGTGAAGCGATTACGATCGCCAAACTTCAGCGCGTTGGACGGGCGGAAACTTATCTGCGAAAGTTGGGCTGGCGAGATTTGAGAGTGCGATCGGAAGGCGATACGGCCCGAATTGAAGTGTTGCCCGATCGAGTCAAAGAGTTCGTGATTGAAACCGATTTACCAACGCTCGTTTCTGCCTTTCAATCTTACGGTTTTCTCTATGTAACGCTAGATCTAGAAGGCTACCGAAGCGGCAAACTCAATCAAGTTCTACAATTTGCGTCCGCCAATTCAAAAGCGTAACTTAAGATAAAAAGCACTGGAGGTTTGCAAAATGGTAAATCCGTTACCTGTTTTAACGACTGTTCCAACTGATACCTGGGTAGAAGCGGACTGGGAAGACTTCTTGACGTTTGCGGATGACCCAACTTTAGCCAGTGGCAGATTTTACTATGACCAGGGCTACATGAGGATTGAAATGGCTGCATTGGGTTCTTCGCACTGTCAAGACAACTCAATTGTCGCAAACGTCGTTCTAATGTTTGGAACGATTAAAAACATTCCGTTCAAAGAACTGATAAACGGTAGCTTTCGTAAGGTAGGAACACAAGAGGCTCAACCTGATGTCGCGTATTACATCGGTGAGTTTTTAAGATTTCCGCCTCGCAACAATTCACCCATCAATCTAGATGAGTTACCTCCTCCCACGCTTGTTATTGAGGTTGCAGCGTCCTCTCTCCAAGATGATAAGGAGCGTAAGAAAAAGCTTTATCAGCGCATGGGCGTTCAAGAATACTGGGTCGTTGATGTAAAGGCGAGTCAGGTTTTAGCGTTTACTTTATCTGCGAATGAAAGTGTTCCAATTCGTATTTCTCAGGTGTTGCCAGGGTTAGAGATGACGATCGTAGAAGAGGCTTTGAGACGATCGCAAACTGAAGACAACGGAGCGATCGGTCGTTGGTTGATAGCGTCGTTTAGCCAGTGAAGTTTAGCCAGTGAACCTACAAACAAGCTTCGACGAGCGGCTGACCTGTGAGGCTAAAGGGTCGGACTTCGGTGATTTTGACTTTGACGAGTTTGCCTTTGAGTTGGTGAATGTCGCCTGCAAAAAAAGTTAGCCGATTGCCGCGAGTCCGTCCCATGACTTGAGTGGGATCTTTGAGGTTTTGATCTTCGACCAGAATCTCCTCGATGCGATCGCCATACCGTTGAGACCGTTCTTCTGCCTTGACGTTGACCAATCGATTCAGACGTTGCAGGCGATCGCTTTTCACTTCCTCACTCAACTGGTTGTCCCAAACAGCGGCAGGCGTACCCGGACGAGGCGAATAAGCTGCTGTGTTCACCAAATCGAAGCCAATATCATCCACCAGTTTCAGCGTGTTCTCAAATTGAGCTTCTGTCTCACCGGGGAAGCCGACGATCGCATCCGCACTGATCGACGCATCCGGCATGTAGGCGCGAATCGTGTCAATAATTCGCCGATATTTTTCTTGAGTGTAGCCGCGTGACATTGCCTTGAGCAGATCATTATCGCCCGACTGAAACGGGATGTGAAAGTGTTCGCAAACCTTGGGCAACTCGGCACAAGCACGAATCAGCCGTTCGGTGAAGTAGCGAGGATGGCTGGTTGCAAAGCGAATCCGCTCAACCCCAGAGACATCATGGACAAAGTAAAGCAGATCGGTCAACGTGTGTTTGTGCCGACCTTCGGGCGTGGCTCCAGGCAAATCGCGGCCGTATGCGTCAATGTTTTGTCCGAGCAGCGTGATTTCTTTAAAGCCTTGTCGTCCTAATTCTTCCATTTCTGCTCGAATCGCTTCGGGAGTCCGAGACTGCTCAACGCCGCGCACATTGGGCACGACACAATAAGTACAGCGTTCGTTACAGCCATAAATTACATTCACCCAGGCGGTCACACTGCTGTCTCGTCTCGGTTTTGTAATGTCTTCGACAATGTGAATCGCTTCGGTAGCGACAACCTGATTGCCACTAAAAACCTGTTCGAGCAGATCTTCTAGTCGATTGGCATGTTGGGGGCCCATGACGAGATCAAGTTCGGGCACCCGACGCAGGAGCGCTTCGCCTTCTTGTTGAGCAACACAGCCCGCAACGACGATCGTCAATTCTGGGTTTTTTTGTTTGCGCGCCGCCTGTCTGCCCAGGTAAGAATAAACCTTCTGTTCGGCGTTGTCTCGAATCGTGCAGGTGTTGTAGAGAATCAAATCTGCATCATTGGCTTCGTCTGCCCACTCAAAGCCCATCGTTTCCAGAATGCCAGCCATGCGTTCGGAGTCGGCTTTGTTCATCTGACAGCCGAAAGTGGTGATGTGGTAGCGGCGAGATTGAGCAGTCATGAGGTGTCACTTGTTGCGAGGAGCCAGCTATCTATTGTAGATCGCCCTTTCACAGTTCTTCCAGGTTCCATCCAGGCTTCTGAAATAATCGACAGATCCATTCGCTACAGACGGGAAAGCGATCGCAGGATAGTCTGTAAGGCTGCTTGACTTTTGGAGCGATCGCTGCGTGCCCCTGACTCCATATCACGATCAGGCATTCTTTACAAAACTTAAGAACTTATTTTGGTCAAAAGCTGCCTCCATAGATACAAAACGATACAAAAACTAAATTTTAAGAGACCGTCGAAGTCATTGCCAGATGTGGATTTCAGAGAATCTAAAGAAAAAATGAGTTAAGCACTCTTAACAAACTCTCTTAAAACGTTTTGATTAATTTTAGAAAAAACCTTCTAATATTCGCCACAAGCCAGTCAGAGCGCCAATTTCATTATTTGTTACGCTTGTCTTTACACAACTCAACAACTTGTAACAAACAATGGCTCTACCGCATTGTATAAAAAGACTCGAAGGGTAAAAACAACAGATGAAACCCATCTAAAACACTGATTTAACAAGACCTCCCGACCTCTCATATAAAAATGAAATTTTCTCAGATTTCTAAACTTCGCTTCATGAACTGGATTGTTACCTGGTGACATGAAACGGCTTGTATGAAGAGCAAGAGGGCTTGGGAAATTTAAGTTGCGTTTTCTGCCCACCTGACTGGTAACGCAGTCTCCCAAATGGCTCGACGCACCTTCCCGTTTGAGCCAAACCCGAACTAAACCCAGATTATTAGGAGAAATATCCAATGCTAGACGCATTCGCTAAGGTTGTTTCACAAGCCGATGCCAAAGGTGAATTCCTCAGCAACTCCCAACTCGACGCTTTGTCGGGAATGGTGAAAGATGGCAGCAAGCGCCTGGATACCGTCAACCGCATCACCAGCAATGCTTCCACGATCGTTGCTAACGCTGCTCGCTCCCTGTTTGCCGAACAGCCCCAACTGATCGCTCCCGGTGGCAACGCTTACACCAACCGTCGGATGGCTGCTTGCCTGCGCGACATGGAAATCATCCTCCGCTACGTGACCTACGCAACCCTGGCTGGAGATGCAAGCGTTCTGGACGATCGCTGCCTCAACGGTCTGCGCGAAACCTACCAAGCTCTGGGCGTTCCCGGTGGTTCTGTGGCTGCTGGCGTTCAAAAAATGAAGGAAGCTGCGGTTGGCTTGGCAAATGACCCCAACGGTATCACCAAGGGTGACTGCTCGGCTCTGATGTCCGAAGTTTCTAGCTACTTCGATCGCGCTGCGGCTGCGGTTGCTTAATCGAGCGGCTAACAAGCTAACCGCTAACTTTTCTCTATAACAACACCACATCTTTTAGGGAGATATTTGACGATGAAGACCCCCATTACCGAAGCGATCGCATCTGCGGATACCCAAGGTCGTTTTCTGAGCAACACCGAACTGCAAGCCGTCAACGGTCGCTTTGAGCGCGCTGCTGCCAGCATGGAAGCTGCTCGTGCTTTGACCAACAACGCTCAAAAACTGATCGACGGCGCGGCTCAAGCAGTGTACTCCAAGTTCCCCTACACCACCCAGATGCAGGGCGCAAACTTTGCAGCGACTCCCGAAGGCAAAGCAAAGTGCTCTCGTGACATCGGCTACTACCTCCGCATGGTCACCTACTGCCTGGTTGCAGGTGGCACCGGCCCGATGGATGAGTACCTGGTTGCTGGCTTAGATGAAATCAACCGCACCTTCGACCTGTCTCCTAGCTGGTATGTTGAAGCGCTGAAGAACATCAAGTCCAGCCACGGTCTGAGCGGTCAAGCTGCTAACGAAGCAAACACCTACATCGACTATGCGATCAACGCCCTAAGCTAATCGCGCGTCTTGCCCGGAAGAGTATCGCGACTTGCTGGCTCTGGTCAGCCGTTGTTTACCCTTCCGGGCATTGTTTTATCTAAACCTGGTGGCGGTTGGCGGTCGGCAACTAGCGATTTGCTTTTTTTGCGCGATCGACTAACGGCTGACAGCAAATAAAACCGTTCATTTAGGAGAAATCATGGCTATCACAGCAGCAGCTTCGCGTTTAGGAACGTCCCCTTTTGCAGAAACGACTCGCGTCGAGTTGCGGAGTCCCTGGACAAAAGAAGATATTGAAAACGTCAGTCGTGCCGTTTATCGTCAGGTGTTGGGCAACGACTACATCATGAAGTCTGAGCGCTTGACGAGTGCAGAATCGCTTTTACGCGATGGCAAAATCACCGTTAGAGAGTTCGTGCGATTGGTCGCCAAGTCTGAGCTATATAAAAACAAGTTTCTCTACGGCAACTTTCAGACCAGAGTCATCGAACTCAACCACAAACATTTGCTGGGTCGTGCCCCCTTTGAAGAATCTGAAGTGGTGCGTCATCTAGATATCTACGAGACTCAGGGGTTTGACGCTGAAATCGACTCTTATCTGGACTCAGAAGAATATCAAGCCAGCTTTGGTGACAATGTGGTTCCCTTCTACAGAGGGTTCCAGTTTGAGACGGGAGCCAGAACGATCGGCTTTACCAATCTGTTTCGTCTCTATCGGGGCTACGCCAACAGCGATCGCTCTCAAGCTGAGGGCAATCGGTCTCGTCTGGCGCAAGGTCTAGCGCAGAACGTTGCTACCACGATTCGGCAGCCTTCTAGCACCGATGGCGGCTGGTCACACTACAGTCCTTCTAGCGACTCGGCTCCGAGCAAATGTTTGGGCGGCTCCTACGGAGAGAGCGGCCGCATTTATCGAGTCGAAGTAGCTGGCGTTCGGGGTAAAGGCTTCCCCAGTGTTCGTCGCAGCAGCACTGCGTTCTTGGTGCCCTACGAGCAGCTTTCACAAAAGATGCAGCAGATCCAACGCACGGGCGCAAAGATCGTGAGCATCACGACTGCTTAAGAAAGAATGAGGGATGAGGGATGAGTTAGCGAGGATTTCAGAAACTTTGTAGGATGAGCGGTTGCTTATTGTGCGGTTTTTGAGGGTGCTCACAGCGTCTTTCATCTCTTATCCCTGTTCTGACAAGTTTGTTTTCAACTATCACAGGAGATCTTAAGAATGCTTGGTCAAACCGCCGTTGGTAGCGCTGCCAATACGCCTTCTGGTAGCCGGATGTTTCGTTATGAAGTTGTGGGCTTGCGCCAAAATGACCAGACTGATTTACAAAACTATGACATTCGTCGCAGTGGGAGTATTTTTATTACGGTGCCCTACAGCCGTATGAATGAAGAGATGCAGCGGATCACTCGTATGGGTGGCAAAATCGTCAACATTGAGCCGATGACTTCTGAAGAAGGCTAACTCGATCGCAGGCTGAAACGGCTTTTATGGGTCGTTTTCAACCAGACGATTTTATTGAATCTAGCGTTTCTCTGAGTTTCAGCCTCTAGACAAAAGCGATTCTCTTTCCCATTCGTTGTTCTTGTTTATCCCTATGTCTCTCCCATTACTCAAAGTAACTCCCAAGACTCAAAACCAGCGTGTCGATGGATATGATGTTTTGGATGAAGATGATCCCCAGGCGTATCGATTGAGGGATGCCACCAGCGTTGCCGAAATTGATGAATTGATCTGGGCAGCCTATCGTCAAATCTTTGGCGAACACCTGATTCTCGAAAGCTATCGTCAAACCTTTTTGGAGTCTCAACTTCGCAATCGGATGATTTCGGTTGCAGACTTTATTCGCGGGTTGGGTAAGTCTGATGTCTACCGCGAACTGGTTTGGGATACTAACTCTAATTATCGAGTTGTAGATCTCACCTGCAAACGCTTTTTGGGACGGGCCAGCTATGGGCAAGATGAGCAGATCGCGCAGTCGATCGTCATCGCCACCAAAGGGCTAAACGGATTTATTGACGCGATCGTCGATGGTGCAGAATATCGTCAGGCGTTTGGAGATGACATCGTACCGTATCAGCGTCGTCGTCTCGAAGGTCGTCCCTTTAACTTGACCAATCCCCGCTACAGTGATTTTTGGCGGGGACGCTTGCTCGAACGAGAGTTGGCAACGGGTTCTTACTATCGAGTGCGAACCTACAACGCGGCCGACCTCGACAAGCAGGTGATTCGACAAGCCATTCCGTTTGCGTTCTTGAATATGGCCCAATCCATTTTGACACCACATCAAGATTCTCAGCGTCACGTTGCGAGAGCGACTTCTAGCGCGATCGCCGTACCCGATATGAGTCGTGAAGTCGAAAAAGGCAAGCCAACGGTCAAACGGGTGGCGGTATCGTTGCCCTATCGCTATATTCCTGGCAATCCAAAAGTCTGAACGGTGACTGGGATCAGCTAGATTCCTTGCGCCTCATTCTTCGCCCCTCATTCCTGATTTAGCCCTATGTCAATTCCTTTACTTGAGTACCAGCCCTCGTCTCAAAATCAGCGTGTTGCTGGCTATGAGGTGCCGGGTGAAGATACGCCTTACATCTATCGCCTTGAAGACTGTGCCGACTTGACGGACATTGAGCAGCTAATTTGGGCGGCTTATCGTCAGGTCTTTAGCGAACATGTGATTCTCAAGAGCAGCCGTCAGGTGAATCTAGAATCACAACTGCGAAATCGGGCGATCACCGTTCGCGACTTTATTCGCGGTCTGGCAAAGTCAGACACCTACCGCAGATTGGTGGTCGAAACTAATTCTAATTATCGAGTGGTCGAGCTGACGCTAAAGCGGTTACTCGGTCGTGCTTCTTACAACAAAGACGAAGAACTGGCCTGGTCAATCAAAATCGCGACGTTGGGTTGGGATACCTTCATCGACACGCTGCTGGATAGTGAAGAGTACGATCGCACCTTTGGCGACAATACTGTTCCTTATCAACGTCGTCGGTTTAAAGATCGGCCGTTCAACCTCGTGACCCCTCGCTATGGCAACTACTGGCGCGATAAGTTAGAAACTGAGCGCTACAAGTGGGGCGCTGTGGCCAACTTTATGGATATGGCACGATCGATTAAGATCAAACCCACTGAGTTTACTCCGGTGAAAACGGACAACATTCAAATTCCTGACATGACTCGTGAAACGGTCGCCAGTGGCACGGCCGCCTCAATCAGCAGTTCTTCGAGTTTCCCATTGCGGTAGTTCTGCATTCTCACAAACAAGATCTTGCAGACAAGACGCGGGATAATAGTTTCATTATGGATTTCACGATCGTTTCCTAAATCGAAAATCCAGCCTCATCTAACCACTACAAGAGGGATACTGGAATGGCATTGCCATTATTAGAGTACAAACCAACGACTCAAAATCATCGGGTGAGTAGTTTTGGAACTGCCGACCAGAACGAAGACACGCCCTACATCTATCGCATCGAAGACGTGAGCGACGCTAGTGAAGTGGAAGCCCTAATCTGGGCAGGCTACCGTCAGGTCTTTAGCGAACATGAAACGCTGAGATTTAACCGTCAAATTGCCTCAGAATCTCGGTTGAGAAATGGTGCCATTACGGTGCGTGATTTCATTCGTGAATTGGCAAAGTCTGAGCGGTTTTATAGCACCGTCGTCTCGGTCAACAACAACTATCGTCTGGTGCAAATTTGCCTCAAGCGGTTTTTGGGACGCGATTCTTACAACAAAGCTGAAGAGATCGCCTGGTCGATCGTCATTGGCACCAAAGGCTTTGGCGGTTTTGTAGACGCGCTACTTGACGGCGAAGAGTACACGTTGGCGTTTGGGGACAATACCGTTCCCTATCAGCGCAAGCGGATGGAGGCTCGGCCGTTTAATCTGGTGACACCTCGCTATGGTGAAGACTTCCAGGAAACGGCGGGTACGGTTCAGAACGACTGGCGCTTTACAATCGAGAAGTACTACACCAAGAAGTATCAAGATCGCAAGCTGGCCGAAGGCGACCCTCGCAGATACTCCGACATGGCCGCCTCGATCGCGCCCAAGGTCAACTATGCTCAAAAGCTCACGGCTTCGGGCATTGACTATATGAGTAAGGTGCCTTCGAGAGGAAAGCGTTAAAGAAAGGGGTGAGGGATGAGTTGACTCAAAACTTAGAACTCAAAGCTTAGAACTCACAATCTAGAACTCGTGACTGGGTTTGATGGTTGGTTATGTTGCGGTGGTTGAAGGTGTTTTACTTTTGGCGATCGCTGGATAATCGGCTATCAGGCCCAGTGCTTGTTTTAAACTCAGTCCGATCGTCTTCGATTCGCTTGCTTCCTGAATCTCCCCTAGGTAGAAGACTTTAAGCCAGAACTAAAAGTCCCCCAAAACTGGCAGCTTGGGGCAAAAGATTCAAACAACGCAGCGAAGGAATTTCACTAAGGAACGCGAGTTTATTAACCTGAAATTCTCTAAATATGCTTGGTCAATTGATTTTGGCTTCGTTTTAATGGGTTGCAGCCCCCAAATCCCCCAAAGTTGGGAGACTTTGAAGCTCGAACCCGTTTTGAACTCCAGAATTTTTTGATCTCAAAGTCCCCCAGAATGGTAGGGTTGATTTATTCTAGGGAGAGAAAAGCGAACAGCCGATTCCCTCATTAGTTGCTAAGAACCATCCAAATGAAAGAATCAGGGTTTTGGGTTTCCTTGATTTTCCCTTAATCAGAATGAATCAGCCCTACCCCAGAATGGGAGATTTAGGGGCGAAGTCGCTTGGCAATAAACGATCTTATTTAGTTCACGATCCTAACTTCAATTAATGAGATTCTTTGCTCAGGCTCATCAAATTACACAGCTTATAAACGGCTCTGGCGGCGACGTTGCCATCCCATTCTTGATTACCGACTTCTACCACATCAAAGCCAATAATTTCTCGCCCACTTCGCACCACTTCCCGAAATAGACAAATAGTTTGCTCTAGCTCCAAGCCGCCGGGGACAGGCGTTCCAGTGTTGGGACAAAGCTTGGGATCGAGTCCGTCAATATCAAAACTAATGTAAACCTGCTGAGGCAATTGAGCGACGATTTGTTGACAAAGATCTAACCAGGAAACCCCGGCATACAGCTTCTCTTTTAGCATCGGATCAAAGTAGGTAGAGACACGATCGCCCGACTGTTGAATTAACTCAATCTCATCGTGACAGACATCACGAATTCCTACCTGGACAAGTTTTGAGATTTGCGGCAGTTGCAGCGCATTAAACATGATCGAGGCGTGAGAAAACTGGAAGCCTTCGTAAGCGTCGCGCAGGTCAGCGTGAGCATCAATGTGCAAAATGCCAAAGTCTGAATAGCGATCGCTCAACGCCCGAAAATAGCCCAAAGGAACACTGTGATCGCCGCCAATCACGACCACTTTTTTACCCAACTTCATCGCCGCTTGCGCCTGATCAAAGAGCCACTGGTTAACCGCTTCACATTCTCGGTTAATTGTTTGCAACACTTGGGACAGATCTGCATCGTCTGCCACTTGTTTGCCTTGCTCCAGATGCTCAATAATTCGCATCGCATCCTGTCTGAGCGCGTCGCTTTTTTGCTGAATCGACTGCGAAATCTCTGTCATAAAGATCCCTTGTTTCCAGCCGTTGGGATGATCAAAGTCAAAGATATCTAACTGACGCGACGCATCCAAAATCGTCTGAGGAGCGGCGGCCGTTCCAGCGCGATAAGAAACGGTGACTTCCCAGGGAACGCCAATCACAATAATATTGGCCGATTCGTAGTCAAAAGGCAGCCCCAATAGATTGCCATTATCAACGCCGATGTCGTTTGGGTTAAAATTTTGCAGAATTTGTGCGGTTGCCATTGTGCAGTGAGAAAGAGAGAGAACGATCTCTTCGAGTTACCCGCAAGGGGTCGCTTCGAGTTACCCGCAAGGGGTCGC